>NZ_CALLZT010000176.1:0-4504 GCF_937858515.1 uncultured Gordonia sp.
CCTGGCGGTGCCCCCGGCGGGGGCCCCCGCGGCGGGGGGGGGGGGGGTACGGCCCCCCCGGGGGGGCGGGGGGGCCCCCGCCGTGACAGCGACCGCCACGGCGATGCGGCGGGTAGTGGACACGGTGGAGGGTTGCGAGGTGTTTTTCACGCGCATACGCCGCATTGTGCCGTAGTTCGCAGCAGAATGCTCGCGCAGGCTTGTGCCGGACCCGGTAACTCAGCGGGCGGAAGGTGCAGTCGGAACAGGGGCCGGTGCCACTACGGGGGTCGGTGCTGCCCGGGTCGGGGAGGGCCGGACGGGGACGATCGGTGTGCCGCCGGCGGCGATGGCGCGGATGGAGGTGAGCGCCTCGTCGCCGTACAGGCCGGGGCAGTCGGTGTGGTTGAGGTCGCTGTGAGCGGCGATCGTCGGTACGTCGGCGACACTGCCCGCCGCGAACTTGCTGTCGGCGAAGTAGCGGGCCTCGAGGGCGGAGGTGCCGACCGGTGACAGCCTCGCCAGGCCCAGGCGCCAGCGCAGGAAACGGCCGGTGGCGGAGACCATCTGCGCGGTCGGCGCAGCCTCGTTGAGGTCGCCGATCATCGCCAATCCGAGTGTCGACCGGTTGAACCCGCCGGTGTGGTTGCCTTCCACGTTGCGGCCCAGACCGCCGTAGGCGCCTTCGAAGATCTGCCCGTACTTGTCGACGAGCACGTTGTAGCCGATATCGCACCAGTTGAGGACCTGTGCGTGATACGCGTAGATGCCGCGGACGATCTCGGCGGACTGCTGGGGCGTGTAGTCGTTGGATCCGGCGGTGTGGTGGACGACCGCCCCCTTGAGCTGGGGACTGTAGCGGGGCCGTGAGCAGCGGATTCTCTCGTCGGCACCCCACTGGGCCCGCGAGATCACCTTCGGACCACCGGCCAGCGACGTCAGCACCGACGATCCGATCGACAACAGGCCCCGCGGCGTGATCACCGTCGCGCGGACCGCCGACAGCACGGTGTCGACGAGCGTCGCGATGATCGAATCGGACGATCCGATGCCCAGCTGGGTGAGCAGCCCGCTCTGCGTCTCGGCTGCGGGGATGGCTCTGCGGCTCCTGGTGAGCAGGACCTCGGCAGCCTTCGCGTCGCCCACCCAGAGCGGTTCGGTGCCGCCCACGTACTTCTGGCGCCGCCGTTCTCCCGGTCCCGGGCTGCCCGCACTGTCGACGGTGTCGAGCTCGGTCCACGGGCCCCATCTGCCGGTCTTGTCCTGGACCCGCAGGTAAGGGGTGGCGTCGATGGGTTTGTCCCAGGTCAGCGCCACCATCTTGAGGGGCTTTCCGTTGTTGGCGATGCGTTGCACAGCGGCGCCGACGGGTCGGCCGTCGGCCATCCGCGGCGAGACCACCGGCATCCTCGCCGCCGTGTCCGAGCCCGGGGCGACCGTTTTCGGTGATCGCTTCGCCGTTGGCGTTTTCGTGGGCGGCTTCTTGTTTGTGGGAGACCGTTTTGCCGGGGCGTCCTTTGCGGGTGTGGTCTTCGGCGGTGAACGCCTTGTCGGTGCCGTCCTTGTCGAGGTCGTCTTGGTCGGTGTCGTCTTGGTCGGCGCGGTCTTCGCAGGTGCCGGCTTGGCCGGTGTGATCTTCGAGCTGGGCACGGGGTTCACGGTCCGCGGCGCCGGGGTTCTGACGACTTCGGTGTCCGGCAACGACCCCCTCGGCGGTGCCGATGATTCTCGTGTCGGCGGTGCCGATGGTTCTCGTGGCGGTGCCGGGGCCGTGCGTCCGGTCTCCGGGTCGGGGAACAGTGCCGGATCGATCGTCGGCAGCTTGATCCCGAGGTCGGCGAGGCCCGATGTGGCGATGTCGAGGGCGTAGGTAGGGAGGTCGGCCAGGGAGATCTCCTCGACCGATGTCATGCCGGCGGTGTTCGTGCGATCGACCGGGACGGGATCGGCTCCGAAGTAGGTGACCGCGAACGGGCTCGCGACGGCCAGCGCGGCGACGATCGCGAGCACGATCGGTGGCTTGGTTCTGGGGTATCGCACGGTGAGTCTCCTGCCGGGTCATGCGGCGTCGCCGACCGTGTACATCCTGTGCGCCTGCTGTGCCCTGTGGTGTGAGCGACGCGCCGTTCAGATGAAACTCGTGATGCTGTTGTTATCTAGTGGGGTTATCGTTATCGCGAGAGATTCACTATGGTCACTACAGTCTCATTCGCAACATTAGTCACATGAGTCACGGCTGGTCTCCCGCTGCAACGGCTTCGCGGCGGGTGACCTGCCCGTGTACGCACCCACTGCTACGAACCACATGCGGGGGTAACCCGAGGGGAGTCCGGCGGTCATGCCACGTCTGAGAATGTTCACGACCGGCACCCGGCCACGGGATGCACGCAAGCGCAGGCTGTCGTTGACGGCGCTGGGCCTGGCGCCCGTGATCGTCGCCGGCGGTCTCGTGCTCGGGACCGGATTCGACTCGGCCGACGACGTCGAACTCGCCGCCAACGGCCCGGTGACCTTGATCGGTCACGGTCACGGTCATGGCCGTGGTCTGGGGCAATGGGGTGCGTACGGCTATGCGAAGAAGGGCTGGTCTGCAAGCAGGATCCTGCGCCATTTTTACGGCGGCACCACCGCGGGGAAGGCGGACAGGTCCGAGATCGACGTCATTCTGACGAATCGGGGCTCGGTTTCTGTGCGTGCGGTCGCCGGAATGCGGGTCGGCGGGCAGACCGTCGCCCCCGGACAGGCGGTGAGCCTGGCCGGGGGCACAGCGAACATCACCAGCGGCTGCGGTGGGCCGATCGTACGATCCGTGCGGGCCACCTTCGTCGAACCGCTGCATGCCGGACCGAGCAGGCCGGCCGGGGAGATCCTCACCTTCTGCGGCTCGGGCGCCAAGTATCGCGGCGCGCTGGGCTTCGCGGGCGGGCGCGTGGTCAACCGTGTGCACATCGACGACTACGTCAAGGGTGTCCTGCCGAAGGAGATATCCCCCGGCTGGGCCGACGGCGGTGGCGCCGAGGCCATCAAGGCGCAGGCCGTGGCCGCACGCACCTACGCGCTCGCCGCGCTCGCCGACGGCAAGAGAATCGACGACACCCAGAACTCGCAGGTCTACGGCGGTGCGTCCGTCGAGGATCGGCGTACCAACGCCGCGGCCGACGCGACCGCCGGGCAGGTCCGGCTCGCTGCGGGCAAGCCGGCGTTCACCGAGTTCTCGGCGTCGACGGGCGGCTACACCGCAGGCGGGCAGTTCCCCGCGGTCGAGGACAAGGGCGACGTCATCTCGCCGTCGCACAACTGGACCGTGACGCTGAGTCCCAACACCATCGGCGGCGCCTTCGGCGTGGGTGCCCTGCGCTCCTTCGAGGTGATCGAGGCCAACGGACTGGGACCGAACTGGGGCCGCGCCGTGAAGGTGCGGGTGGTCGGCTCGGCCGGCAGCGTCGTCGTGACCGGCGAGGATGCCCGCACCACGCTGGGCCTGCGGTCGTCGTTCTTCGCGATCAAGGGGCAGACGAGCAAGCCGAGGATTGTCGCACCGCCGCGCGGCGGCGGATCGGATCTCGGCATCCTCGAAACCATCTTCGACGAGCTTCTGCCTGGTGCGGCGCAGCTGCTCGAGGTGGGCACGCAGCTGATCAACGGCAGATTCGACGACCTCGGCGGCCTCACCGGGGTACTCGGACGGGCGATCGGCATCCCCAACCTCACCCCCGACGGTCAGGGCGTCATCGCGTTGTTCCAGCGCGGCATGATGTTCTTCTCCGCCGACACCGGAGTCCACGCGCTGGCCGGGCGTGCTCTCGCCGACTATCTGAGCAAGGGCGGGGTACCGGTCGTCGGCTTCCCCCGATACGATGCCCTGCGCTGATCCCGGCAGCGCATGGGGCGCGTTCTGCTTATCCTCAGGTTCGGTCCGATAGGCTGAGCACTCGTGGCATCGAGTAATGAGTACGACCTGTTCGTGGTGGGATCAGGGTTTTTCGGACTGACGATCGCGGAACGGGCGGCAACCCAGCTCGGCAAACGGGTCCTCGTCGTCGAACGGCGGCACCACATCGGGGGCAATGCCTACTCGGAGGCCGAGCCGGAGACCGGCATCGAGATCCACAAGTACGGTGCGCACCTGTTCCATACCTCCAACAAGCGGGTGTGGGATTACGTGCGGCAGTTCACCGACTTCACCGGCTACCAGCACCGGGTGTTCGGGCTGTACCGGGGGCAGGCCTATCCGCTGCCGGTGGGCCTGGGCCTGATCAGCCAGTTCTTCGACAAGTACTACAGCCCCGACGAGGCACGCGCACTGATCGCCGAGCAGGCCGGCGAGATCGACACCGCCGACGCCCAGAACTTCGAGGAGAAGGCGATCAGCCTGATCGGCCGGCCGCTGTACGAGGCGTTTTTCAAGCACTACACCGCCAAGCAGTGGCAGACCGACCCCACCGAGCTGCCCGCGGGCAACATCACCCGGCTGCCGGTGCGCTACAACTTCGACAACCGCTACTTCAACGACACCTACGAGGGG
>NZ_CALLZT010000177.1:0-15612 GCF_937858515.1 uncultured Gordonia sp.
ACCCAGATCTTGCCGCCGTGCGACTCGTCGTCCTCGGTGTTCCAGCCGGTGTTGCCGATCTGCGGCGCGGTGGCGACCACGATCTGCCGGTGGTAGCTCGGATCGGTGAGGGTTTCCTGATAGCCCGTCATCGCGGTGCAGAACACCGCCTCCCCGAGGGTTTGTCCGACGGCGCCGAAAGACTGCCCGGTGAACACCTGGCCGTTTTCCAGAACCAGTACCGCTCTACTCATTGATCACTTTCTGTTTCAGCGAAATCGTCGACCCAGCCGCTGTACACGGCCTTGTCGTCGGCTCTGATACCGGAGTCCACCTCGGTTCCGTTGGGCAACACCCACCGGACCACGAGAACCCCGCCTGCCCCCATGACCTTGCCGCCGTGCCCGCTTTCGGTACGCACCGCCGTCACGCTCGCCCGCGGGATCCAGATGTCGCCGGCGCCTTGGCGGGAGATCTCGATACCGTCGGTGAATTCGGTGATATTGGCGACTGCACGATCGCTCAGCCCGCCGACGGTGATCTTGTTCTGCCAGCTCGGCGCGAAGGTGGTGCCCAGGTACAAGCCCGAATCGGGCCCACGCAGCAGCTCGCCGGGATCGGCCGGCAGCACCGGGATCTCCCCGACCGCCTGAGCCTGGTCGCGGGCCTTGATCGCCGACCCGGTCGCCACCATGTACACCATGCGTCCCAGACCGGCCAGCACGGCGAGGGTGCCGCCGACGATCGCGACATTGCCGACCGCCTTGCCCCAGGACCAGTCGGGCCCGACGTGCAGCACCACAACCGCGAGTACGACGATCGCGACCACCGCACCGAGGCGGATGCCGGTCCGCTTCATCGGCGCACCGCCCCCTCGTGGGCGGTGATCGTCCCCCGCAGGACTGTCGCCCGGATGGTTGCGGGCAGTGTCATGTCTGCGTAGGGAGTGTTGCGCGACAGGCTGGCCAGCTCGTCGGCCTTCACCGTCCATGAGGATTCGGCGTCGACCACAGCCAGGTTGGCAGGTTCGCCCACCGCGATCGGACGGCCCTGATCGGTGAGCCCGACGATCTGCGCGGGACGCTCGCTCATCACTTTGGCCACGCCGCGCCAGTCGAGCAGCCCGGTACTCACCATCGTCTCGACGACGATCGACAGTGCGGTCTCCAGCCCCAGCATGCCCGGACGTGCCACGGAGAACTCGCAGCACTTCTCCTGCGATGCGTGCGGGGCGTGGTCGGTGGCGACGCAGTCGATGGTGCCGTCGGCCAGTCCGCGGCGCAGTGCCAGGTTGTCGCGTTCCTCCCGCAGTGGCGGGTTCACCTTGTTGACCGGATCGTAGGTTTCCAGCCGGGCGTCGGTGAGCAGCAGATGATGCGGGGTGACCTCGGCGGTGATCGAAATACCTTGCGCTTTGGCCCATTTGACGAGTTCGACGGTGCCCTCGGTGGAGGCGTGGCAGATGTGTACTCGGGTGCCGGCGTCGCGGGCCAGCAGTGCGTCGCGCACGACGATCGACTCCTCGGCGGCACGTGGCCAGCCGGTCAGACCCAGCCGGGACGCGGTCGGGCCTTCGTGGGCAAGCGCACCGACGGTCAGCCGCGGCTCCTCGGCGTGCTGGGCGATGAGGACGTCGAGGCCCTTGGCGTATTCGAGGGCGCGGCGCATCAGCAACGGGTCGTCGACGCATTTGCCGTCGTCGCTGAACATCTTCACCTTGGCCGCACCCGCAGCCATCATGCCCATCTCGGCGAGTTGTTTGCCTTGGAGTCCGACGGTGACCGCACCCACCGGATGCACGTCGACCAACCCGACCTCGCGGCCGGTGCGGTACACGTTGTCGGTGACGGTCGAGTTGTCGGCGACGGGGTCGGTGTTGGCCATCGCGAATACCGCGGTGTAGCCACCCAGCGCGGCTGCCGCCGATCCGGTGGCGATGGTCTCGGTGTCCTCGCGGCCGGGTTCGCGCAGATGGGTGTGCAGGTCGACGAAACCGGGCAACAGCACCGAGTTGTGACCGGCCAAGCGTTCGGTGTCGGCCGGTGCGACCAGGCCGGGACCGATCTCGGTGATCACGCCGTCGACGATCAGGACGTCGACGGGGCTGCCTTCGCCGTAGGGCCGGACATCGGTGATCAGCAACGATCCGGGCGCGCTCACTGGTTCTCCCCTGTTGTGGTTTCCGGGTCGGTGCCGACGAGCAGCCCGAACAGCACAGCCATCCGGACGTGAACGCCGTTGCGGACCTGGTCGAGCACCGTCGCGCGCGGCGAGTCGGCCACCGAATAGCCGATCTCCATGCCGCGCAGCATCGGACCGGGGTGCAGCACCACCGCGTCGTCGGCCATCAATGCCAGGCGGCGTTCGTTGAGTCCGAAGCGCACCGAGTATTCGCGCGAGCTCGGGAAGAAGCCACCGTTCATGCGTTCGGCCTGCACCCGCAGCATCATCACCGCATCGACGGCGGCGAGTTCGGCGTCGATGTCGGTGGACACCGTCACCGGCCACTGCTCGACACCCGTCGGCAACAACGTCGGTGGGGCGATGAGCACCACCTCCGCTCCCAGCGTCGACAGCAGGAAGGCATTGGAGCGGGCGACGCGTGAATGCAGCACGTCGCCCACGATCGCGATGCGTTTGCCGTCGAGAGTGCCGAGGCGCTGCCGCAGCGTGAGCGCGTCGAGCAGAGCCTGGGTGGGATGTTCGTGCATACCGTCGCCGGCGTTGATGATCGACGGTCCGGTGCCATCAGCGGCAGTGGTCCATTCGGCGATCTGCCGGGCCGCACCCGAAGCCGGATGCCGCACGATCAGCGCGTCGGCGCCGGCCGCATGCAGCGTCTTGACGGTGTCGCGCAACGACTCGCCCTTACCCGCCGACGAACTCGACGCGCTGACGTTGATGACATCGGCGCTCATCCACTTGCCAGCCACCTCGAACGAGACCCGGGTACGGGTGGAGTTCTCGTAGAACACCGTCATCACGGTGCGCCCACGCAGAGTGGGCAGCTTCTTGACCTCACGCCCGGTCAGCGCCTGTTCGAACCGTTCGGCCTCATCGAGGATCGCGGTGGCCTGCGCACGGGACAGGTCCTGTGTGCTCAGCAGGTGCCGCATCACGCCCCCGGCCGGTGAGCAGTACGGGAACCGAGGACGACCTCGTCGGCACCATCGTGTTCGATCAGGTGAACCGCGACGTTCTCCTCGCGGGAGGTGGGGATGTTCTTGCCGACGTAGTCGGCGCGCAGCGGCAGTTCGCGGTGACCGCGGTCGACGAGCACCGCGAGTTGCACCGCTGCCGGGCGGCCGAGGTCGCGCAACGCGTCGAGGGCGGCGCGGACGGTGCGCCCCGAATAGAGGACGTCATCGACAAGGATGACGATCGCGCCGTCGACACCGCCGGCGGGCACCATGGTGCGCTCGAGCGGCCGGTGCGGTTTGTCGCGCAGATCGTCGCGGTACAGGGTGATGTCGAGATAGCCGACCGGAATATCGGTACCGGCGAACTCAGAGATCTTGGCGCCCAGCCGTTTCGCGAGAGACGTTCCGCGGGTGGGGATGCCGATGAGCACCACATGGGGTGCGCCGGGTGCGTCGAGAGCCGTTTTCTCGATCACCTGATGGGCGACACGCGCGATGGTCCGGGACACATCCGCCGCGTCGAGCAGCACCCGATGGGATTGCCCATCGTTGTTTACGTCAGCCAACGTGACCTCCTTCTCCGCCTCACGGGACGGTCCGTTAAAGGATGCCTGCCGGTCATGCAGTCTACACGCGGAGGGGACTATCTCCAGCCGGGCGTGGCGTGATCTGGCCCGCACAGACTCCTACATCGGGCACAAGTATTGCGGTTGGTTCCGGAATCCGGAACCAACCGCAATACTTGTTCGTCGGGGTCAGCAGTCGGTGTGGGGTTCGGCCGCGGCGGCGGCGCGCACCTGCGGGGCCAGGTCGGCAATGCGGGCGAGCACGCCGTTGACGAAGGCGGGCGAATCGTCGGTGGACAGTTCCTTGGCCAATTCGACGGCCTCGTCGACGATCACCACCGGATCGACGTCGGTGGCGTTGAACAATTCCCAGGTGGCCAGCCGCATGATGGCCCGGTCGACCGCGGGTAGGCGCGGCAGCGTCCACTCCTTCAGGTGCGAGGACAGCACTGCGTCGACCTGATCCTGGTCACCGGCCACCCCCTCGATGACGCGCGCGGTGTACGGATGGATCTGCCCGACGCTCTCGTCGGTGATCACCAGCTCACGGCGTTCGGTGACCAGGTCGGTGGCCTTGACGCCCTTGGCCTCGGCCTCGAACAGCAGGTCGACGGCGCGTCTGCGTGCCTTGTGACGGGTACCCGGGTGTTTCACTGAACCTCGCGCTCAGCTGTTGACGCGGCCGAGGTAGCTGCCGTCGCGGGAGTCGACCTTCAGCTTGTCACCGGTGTTGATGAACAGCGGCACGGCGATTTCGGCACCGGTCTCCAGCGTGGCGGGCTTGGTTCCGCCGGTGGAGCGATCACCCTGCAGACCGGGGTCGGTCTGCTGTACCAGCAGTTCGACGGTGACGGGCAACTCGACGTACAGCGGCGCACCCTCGTGGGTGGCAACCTGCGCGGTCATGTTCTCGAGCAGGAACCGCGCACCGTCGCCGACGGTCTCGGGTGAAATGTTGAGTTGCTCGAAGGTCTCGCCGTCCATGAAGACGTAGTCGCTGCCGTCGTTGTACAGGTAGGTCATGTCGCGGCGGTCGACCGTGGCCGTCTCCACCTTGACGCCGGCGTTGAAGGTCTTGTCGACGATCTTGCCGCTGAGTACGTTCTTGATCTTGGTGCGCACGAAGGCCGGGCCCTTGCCGGGCTTGACGTGCTGGAACTCCAGGATCTGCCAGAGTCCGTTGTCCATCTTCAGCACGAGGCCGTTCTTGAAATCGGCGGTACTCGCCATAGGTGGTTACTTCCTAACGTCAGATGACGGTGAACGTCTTGTCGGTGGTGGTCAGCAGGTCGGGTTCGCCGTCGGTGACCACGAGGCTGTCCTCGATCCTGACGCCCCCTCGACCTGGGAGATAGACGCCGGGCTCCACGGTCACCGCGGCGCCGCATGGCAGTGTACCCGTCGCGGCCGATCCGATCCCCGGTGCTTCATGGATCTGCAGCCCGATACCGTGCCCGAGGCCGTGCACATACTTGTCGCCGTAACCCGCATCGTCGATCACCGACCGGGCGGCGGCATCGACGCCCCGCAGGTCCGCATCCGGTGTCAACGCCGCCCGGCCGGCGGCCTGCGCGGTAGCCACCAGTTCGTAGATCTCACGCTGCCAGTCGGCGGCGCGGCTGAGGACATAGGTACGGGTCATGTCCGAGTGATAGCCGGCAACGGCCGCTCCGAAGTCGATCTTCACGAAGTCCCCGGTGGCCAGCACCGCCGGGGTCGGCCGGTGATGCGGTATCGCCGAGTTGGCACCGGTGGCGACGATGGTCTCGAACGAGACCGCGTCGGCGCCGCGTTCGAACATCTCCCATTCGAGCGCTCTGGCGACCTCGCGTTCGGTCCTGCCGGGTGCGAGCAATCCCCGTTCGATGATCGCGGCCAGTGCCTCGTCGGCCACCACGCAGGCCCGCCGCAGCAATTCCACCTCGCCCGGATCTTTGACCTCACGCAGAGTTTCCACCAGCCCGGATGTACCCACCAGGTCACCGTCGAGATCCCGGTGAGCGGCGACCGTCACGATATGTTCCTCGAAGCCGACGCGGACCGTGCCGCCCTGACCGGCATGCTCGACGAGCGCGGCGAGACAGTTGCGTGCGATCACCGCTTCCAGGTCACCCGATTGTTCGGCGACCTGCGTGATGTAGCGACCGTCCGTACTGATCCGGTCGGCGTCCGGATCCGCCGCACTGATCAGCACGGCCGCGTTGGAACCGGTGAAGCCGGTCAGATACCGGACGTTGATCAGGTCGGACACCACCAAGACGTCGGCGGTTCCGGCGACCAGTTCGCGAAGCCTGTCGCGGCGGTCGCGGTGGTCTGCGGACGGGGGCGGATTCCAGGGCTGAGCCATGGGTAAAATCTACCGATCGGCCAGTCCTGACCGACGCAATGCAGGGGATGTGGTTTCCCTCACGTCACCGGTAGTCTAGTCTGTCGGCCATGGGTTCTTGGTTACTGCGCGGTATACCGCTCACCGCTGTCCACATCGTCGCGCGTGTGCTCCTGGCCATCGCCGTGGTGGAAAAGCCGCTCTCGTCGAGCACGTGGAAGGTTCTCGCCGTCGCCGCGGTCGTGCTGGTCGCACTGCTGTGGGGCGGTGTCGACGGCATCCGCGACGCTCGGGCCAACCCCGACCCCGACGACTACGCCGACCTGACCGTGCGCTGGCTCAAGGCGGGTCTGTTCGCCGGTGTCGTCGCGGGCCTCGTCTTCTGGTGCATCGGCACCTGGTTTATGAACGGCATCGGCCAAGGTTCTCCTCCGGTTGAGATTATCGCCGGCGGATCGTTCACCGCCCTCCTGGTCTACGCACCCGCGTTCGTCGGATTCTCGTTCGGCCGCTGGGTCGTGCGCCGCGATCAGCGCAAGAACGAGCCCGAAGAGGACTGGTCGTCGCACGAGGAACGCGCCGCCGCCCACGCCTGATCGCCAACCAACGGACCGCAAAGCCCGCCACGTCGACTCCGACGTGGCGGGCTTTCTAGTTCAATCAGGCTTCGATCAGAGCAGGACACCGCTACCGGAGGCGGTAGCGCCCGCCACCGCCGAATAGGCGGCTGCGATCAGCGACGGGTCGGGGCCTTCGAGGCGGCCAGGTTTGGCGAGTCCGTCGAGCACGACGAACCGCAGCACACCCGACCGGTTCTTCTTGTCACCGGCCATGCCCTGCAGCAGGTCGGCGAAGGCGTCCGGATCGTAGGTGGTGGGCAGACCCACGAGTTCGAGGATGCTCTTGTGCCGGTCGGCTGTCTCGTCATCGAGGCGGCCCGCCAGCCGGGCCAACTCGGCCGCGAACACCAGCCCCACCGACACCGCGGCGCCATGACGCCACTTGTAGCGTTCGCGGCGTTCGATGGCGTGGCCAAGGGTGTGTCCGTAGTTGAGGATCTCCCGCAGCGAGGACTCCTTGAGGTCGGCCGACACCACATCGGCCTTGACCTGCACCGATCGCCGGATCAGCTCGGGCAGCACATCGCCAGCCGGGTCGAGAGCGGCCTGCGGGTCGGCCTCGATGATGTTCAGGATCTCGGGGTCGGCGATGAACCCGGTCTTGATGACCTCGGCCAGCCCGGCGACGACCTCGTTGCGCGGTACCGTCTCCAGGGTGGCGATGTCGATGAGGACGGCGTCGGGTTCGTGGAAGGAACCGACGAGGTTCTTGCCGGCGTCGGTGTTGATGCCGGTCTTGCCGCCGACCGCGGCGTCGACCATAGCCAACAGCGTGGTCGGGATGTGGATGACGCCGATGCCACGCATCCAGGTGGCGGCGACGAATCCGGCGAGGTCGGTGGCCGCGCCGCCGCCGAGGCTGATCACCTTGTCGTTGCGTTTGAGGCCGATCTGACCGAACACGCCCCAGCAGAACGAGGCGACCTGCAGGTCCTTACCGGCTTCGGCGTCGGGGATCTCGACGGAGTGGGCGTCGAAACCCTTCCCGATCAGGAACTCCCGGATCTGTTTGGCTGTTTCGACGAGGGTGGGCTGAAAAACGATCGCGATCCGGTCGGCACCGGCCGCCGCCTCGGCGACCTCACCGAGCAAACCCCTGCCGATGACCACGTCGTACGGGGCACCCGCGTTGACTCGGATCCGGATAGGTTCGGTCGTACCGGCTGTCGCTGCGGCTTCTGTCGGCGCAGTTTCTGGCGGCGCGGTTTCTGTCACGGGGTGTTCCTCTCGGGAAGGAGGTGGTCGGCGAGTGCGGTGACGACGGCATCGGCGATCTCGGCGGCATTGCCGGCGCCGGCGTCGACGGTGATCGTGGCCAGAGCGGTGTAGGTGTCCTGCCGTTCGGCGAGCAGTTCGCGATACCGGGTTTCGGGGTCGTCGCCGGCCAGCAGCGGACGGTCCCCACACTGGGCGCGGACGAAGCCTTCGTCAGGGTCGATGCTCAGGTAGACGACGCGCTGCCTGCCGAGCGCGTCGGCGATGGCAGGAGTCATCACCGCACCGCCGCCGAGCGATACGACGCCACCGCGGGTGAGCAAATCGAGCACGACTTGTCGTTCGATCTCCCGGAACGCCGGAGCGCCGTCCTGGTCGAAGATCTCCGGGATGGTGCGGCCGTCGACGCGCACGATCTGTTCGTCGGCGTCGGTGAAGTCCACGCCGAGCAGTTCGGCCACGAGCTTGCCGACGGTCGACTTGCCGGCCCCCATGAAGCCGATCAGGACGGCGGCCGGGTGGGTCTTAATCCTCTTGCGGGTCACCATCATTGGTGCGGTGGCCTCGCGCTGATCCGCTTCACGTAGGCGTTGAGGTTGTCGGCGGTCTCGGCGGCCGAGTCGCCGCCGAACTTGTCGAGTGCGACCTGTGCGAGGACCAGCGCCACCATCGCCTCGGCAACCACGCCCGCAGCGGGTACCGCACACACGTCCGAACGCTGATGGATCGCCACGGCCGGTTCGCCGGTGGTCATGTCGACGGTCTGCAGAGCGCGGGGCACTGTCGAGATCGGCTTCATCGCGATACGCACACGCACGTCCTCACCGTTGGTCATGCCGCCTTCGAGGCCGCCGGCGCGGTTGGTCGAGCGCAGCACGCCGTCGGGTCCGGGCACCATCTCGTCGTGTGCCGCACTGCCGCGGCGGCGGGCCGTCTCGAATCCGTCGCCGACCTCGACCCCCTTGATCGCCTGGATACCCATGAGGGCGGCGGCCAGTTTGGCATCGAGCCGGGTTTCGCCGCTGACGTGAGAGCCGAGGCCGATGGGCACTCCGGTGGCCACGATCTCGACGATGCCGCCAAGGGTGTCGCCGTCCTTCTTGGCGGCCTCGATCTCGGCGATCATCTTGTCAGCCGATGCCGAATCGAACGCCCGGACGGGACTCTCGTCGATCGCGGGCAGGTCGCTGTAGCGGGGCGCGGGACCGTCGTACGGGTCGGAGGCACCGATGGAGATGACGTGGCTGAGGACCTCGATACCGAACACCTGCCGCAGGAAGTTGCGGGCGACGCTGCCGGCGGCCACGCGCGCCGCGGTCTCGCGGGCACTGGCCCGTTCGAGGACCGGACGGGCGTCGTCGAAGCCGTACTTGAGCATTCCGGCAAAGTCGGCGTGACCGGGCCGGGGCCGGGTCAGCGGGGCGTTCCGGGCGCTGCCGGCGAGCTCGTCGGGATCGACGGGATCGGCGGCCATGACCTGTTCCCACTTGGGCCACTCACTGTTGCCGATCTCGATGGCGACCGGCCCACCTTGGGTACGGCCGTGCCGGATCCCGCCGAGCAGAGTCAGTTTGTCGGCCTCGAACTTCATCCGGGCGCCGCGACCGTAGCCGAGGCGGCGACGGGCGAGTTGTTCGGCGATATCGGACGAGGTGACCTCTACTCCGGCGACCATCCCCTCGACGATGGCGACCAGGGCCGGTCCATGGGATTCTCCGGCGGTTATCCAGCGCAACACGGCATCAATTGTTCCACGACCCGATGTGGCCCTTCTGCTCAGGCCATGATGGACAGATGGCAATAGGCGATCTGGTCCCCTGGCGATCCTCCCGCACATTCGGTGAGCCCCTCACCACCTCTGATGGTGTGACCGTCGTTCCGGTGACCCGCACGATCCACGGCAGCGACGACGGCGATGCGCTCGGCGTGTTCGTGATCCGGGGCGACGAGGTGGTCTGGTCCCCCGTCGTCGACGCCGACCGCGTCGCCCTGATCGGCGTGGTCACCGGCCTTGTCGCCGCCACCCTCGGCTGCATCGCCGTCGTCCGCCGCCCACCCTGGCCGGACCTGCGCCGGCAGTAGCACCAGCGCGCCGCACCTTCTTGTCGGAGTGACCACGCGGAAGGTACGACACAAACCAGACCTGTCGACAGCGGTCAGCGTGTCAACATGCGCAGATCCAGGTCAAAGGCGAACGGCACAGTGGTGGTGAATTCGCCGATGTGCTCACTGCCGGTGTACTGGCCGTCGGTCAGGGTGAGTTCGGTCAGGCGTGGTCCGTCGAGGTCAACGATCCAGTAGTGGGTGATTCCGGCGTCGGCGTATTCGCTGCGTTTCATGACCCTGTCGATACGCCGGGTGCCGGGTGAGATGACCTCGACGGCGAGGAGCACGTGCGCTGCGTCCAGGTGGTCGGGAGCAGTGGCTGCGCAGACCACGAGATCGGGGACGCGCACCGTGGCCGGGGTGTGCGCGTCGATCACGATGTCGATCTCGCCGAGCACTTCGTAGTCCTCGCCGGCGGCGCTTTCCAGGGCGTTCCACAGCCGGTGTACGGCCCGAATGTGTCGTTTGGCAGGCCGGGGCGTCACGATACGGACGCCCTCCTGGAGTTCGGACCGCACGCCGGTCTCCTCGCCGAGGGCACGCCAGTCCCGCAACGACAACAGCGAGGTGAGGTCGGGACCGGACATGAGGTCAGGGTACTCGCGCCGGTCGTGCGGTCGACGGTGTCAATGGGTCACCGCCAGTAGCAACGTCGACGCGCAAACGAGTGCAGGTCCGTGCGGGAGTGACGAGGACCGGGCGACCAGCGCGGCGATCGCCGAGAGGAGCGCGGCGAGCAGGACGACGAGCATCCCGGTCGCCCAGTCGGCGGTGAGACCACCGACGACCAGTGCGAGCTTCACATCGCCGCCTCCGCATTGCCGGAGCAGCCACGCGATCAGGTAGGGCGTCGCCGCGACGACGCCGGCGACGACCACCCCGGCCGATGTCGTGCCGATCGCGGCGACGGCGATCAGGCCAGGCCACAGTAGTGCGTTGGTGATGCGCCGGGTACGGGTATCGCGGACGGCGATGGCGGTCAGCCACAGGCCGACGGGGATCGAGGCGAGAGTCACCGAACAATCGTCGCTGCCCGATCCACCGATTCGGGGTTCTCAATCAGATTTGTGGACAACCGATTTCGCTGTGGACGGAGTGTTTGACACTACTCAGGTGTCAGTGATCGCGGCGGCCATCGCCTCGCGGGGTGCGGGCAGCCCGGTGAACTGTTCGACCTGGCTGTAGGCCTGATTGAGGAGCATCACCAGCCCCCCGACGATGCGCCCACCCGACGCGGTGACGGCGGCGGCGAGCGGCGTAGGCCATGGGTTGTAGATGACATCGATGACCGCTGACGCCACACGCACCGAGTCGATGATCGGCGCGGTGGCCGGAGACGGAACCGTCGACACGACGACCCGCGCGGACCGGCACGCCTCGGTGAGTTCCGCTGACGCGACGAACGGCAGAAAACCGCATCTCAGACCCAGGGCCTCCGCGAGCGCGGCGACGTCGGCGGCGCGCTCAGGACTGCGCACCACCACGCGTACCGAGGTGAATCCGGCGTCGGCGAGAGCGCTGATCGTCGGCAGCGCGGTGCCCCCGCCGCCGATCACCACCGCCTCACCGCCGGCGCCGGCGAGCACTCCGAGCTCACGCAGAGCCCCGGTCATCCCGTCGACGTCGGTGCAATCGGCGCGCCAGCCAGTGGCGGTACGCACCAGGGTGTTGGCCGAACCGATGAGCCGGGCACGCTCGGTGACCTCGTCGGCGAACTCGAGCGCGGCGATCTTGCCGGGCATCGTCACGGAGAAGCCCACGAACTCCGGGCCGGCTCCCCCGACGATCCCGGGAAGCTGCTCGGCAGTGCATTCGATGCGGTCATAGGTCCAGTCGGTCAGCCCGAGCGCCCGGTACGCGGCCAGGTGCAGATCAGGTGACCGCGAATGCGACACCGGGAATCCGAGTACCGCGGCACTACGTGAGGTCATCGCGCGGCATCAGCATCCGGTGGACAGCAGGCCGGTGTCGCAGGCTTTCTGCCGATTGCGTTTGTGTTCCTCATAGTCGTCGGCGAACAGCGTGGTGCCGTCCTGGTCGATCGACACGAAGTACAGCCATTTGCCCTTGGTCGGATGTTCGGTGGCCTCCAGCGCACGCTCCCCGACCGCACCGATCGGTGTCGGCGGCAACCCGAAGATCTGGTAGGTGTTCCACGGATTCTCGTCGCTGTAGGCGTCGCCGTGCACGTCGATGTTGGTGACCTTGGCCTTGTAGTTGGACGTCGAGTCCATCTCCAGGCGCTGATCCTTGGCCAGCCGGTTCAGGATGACACGCGCGACCTTTGGGAAGTCCTCGGGATTCTTCGCCTCCCGTTCGACGATCGACGCGGTGACCAGCGTTTCGTACGGGGTCAGGCCCGAACCGTTGTCGTTGAGCAGACCCCACTTCTCGAACCGGGCCGCGCTTTCGGTGATCAGATCGGACAGGATCTGGGTGGCCGAATGCTCAGGATTGATGTACTCCCACGTGCCTGGCGCGATGAGTCCTTCCAGTCTGCGGAAGTCACCTCTCACCTCCGAAGCCGTGACATATTTGCGCGCCCAGTCGGGCACACCGAGTTCGGAAGGCTTGGCAGTGGCCGCGACCTTCTGCAATTCCTTGACCGTCACACCGCGGTGCGCCCCGTTGATCTCGACCTCGGTCGCGTCGGCGATCATCTGGAAGATGCCCGGGGTGGTCTTGCCGTCGATGCCCTTCTTCGATTCGAGCTGCAACCCCTCGGGGACGTTCATCAGCCCCACCCGATGGACCCTGGTCGAGTCGGTCATCATCGACACTGCGGTAGAGGCCGAGATCTGCGTGCGCAGCTTGTAGTAGCCGCCCTCCATGGTTCGCCCGCCCGTCGCGTTGATGAACGCCTGCGTGCTCTTCACCACATCACGCTCGGTGAGGATGTTCCCGAAGTCGCTCAGTGCTGAATTGGGCGGGATCTCGACGATCACGTCGGCGACACCGGATGCGCCGGAATAGTCCGGTGCGCTCACCGCGCCACCGAAGAACCGCATAGCGCCGTATCCGACCGCGCCGAGCATCGCCAGGAATGCGACCAGGACAACCGCGATCACCTTCCGGCGTCTACGCCGACGGCGGTCCGCCTCATCGGACGATCCGGCGTCCCGGACACCCGATCGGGCCGAACGAACACTCCTCGCCGAACGATCGCCTCCTGTCGAACGAGGTGCCCGGTCCGTATTCTCATCCGCTGACGTCGCCGCACCACCGGACACGGCACCGGACTTGTCACCTGCCACGGCAGCCGGCTCAGCCGCGACCCCGGCAACAGACGCCGGTGCGGCATCGCCGGTATCGGTCCGACCTGACGACGGCGTGGAGTTCCGGTCAGTGTCGATCGGTGGTGGCGTCGGGAGCAATCCCCGCGCGACCCCCGGTGCGCCGTCGACCGGGCCGGTGGACTCCGCGGGACGAGGAGGCGGCGGTACCTGAGGTACATACCGTCCACGAAGATCCGGTGCCGCCGACGGTGCCGGCCACTGCGCCGGCGGCGGAGCCGGATAACTGTTGGCGCCGGGCACCGGCCCGCGCTCCTCCGGCGCAGGCCGCGGTTCGATCCGCTGCGGCATCGCGCGCGAGGACTCCGGATCGGTCCCGCCGACCTCGTCGCGGTGACGCCGACGACCGTTCACCGGCCGGTCCGGGTGCGGCTGGGTGAAGAACCTCAGACGATCGACGTCATCCTGCGACACGTCCTGCCCCGCGGTGCCACGATGGCGGCTGTGCCGATATTGCTCATCATCCACCGAACATGTCCCCTGTCACCGGCATCCACCCCTGAGGGTGCGGCGCGTCATCGTCCCGCATCCAGCCACCCTTGCAGAATAGCGACCGCCGCCGCCTGATCAATGACCCCACGGGATGATTTCACCGAACGACCACTGGCACGCAGCGCCTGCTGGGCGGTGACCGTGGTGAACCGTTCGTCGAAATACTCCACCGGCACCGGCGCGATCGACTCGGCGATCGCGGTGCCGAACGACCGGGCGGCATCGGCGGCCGGACCTGCGGTGTTCCGCAGCGTCCGGGGCATCCCGATCACCACTGCGACCGCCTCGTACTCGCCGGTCAGCGCGGTGATCCGGTCGACGTCGGCGCTACCGCCGGGTGTCCGGGTCACCGTCTCCACCGGCGTGGCCAGAATCCGGTCCGGATCGCATACCGCAACCCCGATTCGCACGCTGCCCACGTCGATGCCGAGTACCCGTCCCGGCCGGCCGGCCGCTGCCGGGGTCACCGAAGCACAAGCTCTCTGATCCGGGCCATCGCGGCGTCCGCACCGCCGACGTCGGTACCCGAACCCTGCGCCAGGTCGGGTTTGCCACCTCCGCGGCCACCGACGAGCGGGGCGATCTGCTTGACCAGGTCACCGGCCTTGATTCCGGCCTCGCGAGCGCTGTCTGTGGTGGCGACGACGAACGGCACCTTGGTACCGGTGGCCGAGAACAGCACGACCACGGCGGGCTTGTCGGCCACCTTGCCGCGCAGGTCTGTCGCCAGCGAACGCAGATCACCGGCGTCGATACCGTCGGGCAGACGTCCGCCCACCACGAGTGTCGAACCCGAGGTGACCGCTGCGTCGATCAACCCCGACGTGGCGTTGCGGGCGGCTTCTGCGCGGATCCGCTCAAGTTCCCTCTCCGCGTCACGCAGCCTGGCCACCAGTGCCTCCACCCGGCCGGGTACCTCCGCGGAAGGCACCTTCAGCGTCGACGCCAAACCCGCGAGCAGCGCACGCTCCTTGGACAGGTACCGGAAGGAGTCCATACCCACGTACGCCTCGACGCGCCGCACACCCGAACCGACCGACGACTCGCCGATCACCGTGATGGGCCCGATCTGCGCCGACGACGACACGTGCGTGCCACCGCACAATTCCATCGAGAACGGTCCGCCGATGTCGACGACCCGCACCTCGTCACCGTAGTTCTCGCCGAACAGGGCAAGGGCACCCATCGCCTTGGCCTCGGCCAGCCCCGTCTCGAAGGTGCGGACCGGATAGTCGGCCTCCACCGCGGCGTTGCTGATCTCCTCGATCTCGCTACGCTGGGCCTCGCTCAGCGGGCCGTTCGCGTGGAAGTCGAACCGCAGGTAGCCGGGCCGATTGAGGGAGCCGGCCTGGGTGGCGTTGGGACCGAGCACCTGCCGCAGCGCGGCGTGCACCATGTGGGTGCCGGAGTGCCCCTGCGTGGCGCCATGCCGCCAGGCTGCGTCCACCGACGCCAGCACCTCCTCGCCCTCGGTGATCTCGCCCTCGTCGATCCGCACTTTGTGCAGCCACAGCGTCTTGTTGAGTTTCTGGACGTCGGTGACAGTGAGCCGGGCACCGGACGCCGACGTGATGGTTCCGGTGTCGGCGATCTGACCACCCGACTCGGCGTACAGCGGACTGCGGTCGAGCACGACCGTCAGTTCCTGTCCGGCGCCGGCGGCCGGCAGCCGTGCGCCGTCGGCGACCAGGCCCAGCACCTTGGCCTCGGACACCAGCTCACCGAAGCCGGTGAACTCGGTGGGACCGCGGTCGAGCAGGTCGCGGTACACGCTCAGGTCGGTGTGACCTGTCTTGCGGGCGGTCGCGTCGGCCTTGGCCCGGCCCTTCTGTTCGGCCATCAGGGCGGTGAACCCGTCCTGGTCGACGGTCAGGC
>NZ_CALLZT010000178.1:0-15615 GCF_937858515.1 uncultured Gordonia sp.
GGGGGGGGGACGAGGGGGCCGGGGGGGATGCCCTGCGGGGGTGTGAGGGGGAAGCGGGGGGGGCGGGACCCGGCGGGGAGGAGGGACGGGGGCGCCGGGGCGATGAAACCGCCGATGACCTGCTGGAAGAACACCGGGGTGCCGAGGCGGTTGATCCGCCGGTTGACGCTCACGATGACGACGGTGGTCAGGAAGGTCACCACCGCCACGAGCAGGCCGCCCCCGAGCAGCAGCGACACTCCCGCGGACATCACCCCCCACGCGACGGTCGACACCCGATGCGGGTAGGGATGCGGGGCGGCGATGATCTTGTCGACGATCCGGTGCGCCGTCGACGGGGTGATCCCGGAGTTGCGGATGTGCCGGATCAGCCGGTCGACGTCGGCGAGCCGGGTGAAGTCGAGGGAACGGTACTTGACCTGCGCCATCGTGGTGATCGGCGGCAGGGTTGCGCCGCGCCGGGCGCTGGCCATGATCTTGTTGTAGGTCACGTCGACGTCGACGTCGTCGAGACCGTAGGCACCGGCGATGAACTCCACCTGGGCCTGCGTGTCGCTGGCCGCGGTCCCGGAGTCGAGCAGTACCGCGCCGATCTTGGTCGCCAGGTCGAGGACCTCGGTGATGGCGGCGACGTCGAATCTGTCGATCGGGCGGCGGGGGGAGACGGCGATCGCGCCGGGTTCGATGGTGTCGATCGTCGCCTGGCGGGTGCCGGTGATCCGGCGCAGGGAACGCTGGATATACTCGGGCAGCACGTATGCCTCCTTAGCTCAGTGGTAGAGCACTCGCCTTGTAAGCGAAAGGTCGTCGGTTCAATCCCGACAGGGGGCTCGCAGCGCCCCGGTCCAGTTGGTGTTATCGATACCGACCAGGCCGGGGTTTCGGTGTTTTCGGTCACTGGCAGGAGTATCCGAACCGGTCGATGACCGGAGTTTGCTGATTGAAAATAAGTTTGCTTTCAAGAACTGAAGAAACTTCAGGTTCGCCGTACCATTGTTAACTCGGAATTGGTAGAGTACGGCGTACTCAAAATGTGGCCCAGATTACTTTCGGGGCCGGATTGTGTAAGAACCGGATCGCGTGCAGAGGAAGTGGCGAGTGATCAATGATCGGGTGGGGCCGCGTTTATCGCCGATACGCCTCCGGGGACCTGCCGAAGCCCCACCGTACCGCTACGTACCGGGCAGCGCGGCGGGCGCGGGAGTCCGTGGCCGGGGCGTGGTGCACGTGAACGACGACGGGCCCGACATCTTCGAGAGCACGCTGCGCGAACTGCCGATCAGCTTGCCCAGGCACATGTCGACGGACGACGAGACACCGAGGGAGTCCGCATCGCCTCCGGTGCCGACGCCGCGCGTCTGCTCGACGGCGGAGATCCCCGTGATAGGAACACACAGTATGACAAGACTCGATGATTCGATCGCCGACCTGCTCGCCGTCGACGGCGCGCTGGGGGTCGCGGTCGTCGACCTCGACAGCGGGATGGTGCTCGCCGCGGGCGGAAATCCGGGTTTCGATCTCGAGATCGCGGCCGCGGGCAACTCGAACATGCTCCGGGCCAAGCTGCGCACCATGAACGAGCTGGGTATCGGCGGCGGGCTCGAGGACATGATGATCACCCTCGACTACCAGTATCACCTGATCAACGTGCTGCGCGACGGCGGCACCGCCGGACTGTTCATCTACTTCGTGCTCGACCGTGCCGCCGCGAACCTGGCCCTCGCGCGGCACAAACTCCGCATCGTCGCTGGTCAGGTACGGGTCTGATCCTGCGAATGGCACCCATGGCACGAGTCCGGCACAGCACACCCGGCGGCCTGTTCGACGGCGGATTCCCCTACAGCGCAGTGGTATCGGCGGGACCACTGGTCTTCACCGCCGGGATAGCGCCGCTCGGTCCCGACGGAGAGGTCGTCGCTCCCCGCGATGTCGTCGGGCAGACCAGGCAGTGTCTGGCCAACCTGGAAAAGGTGCTGGCCGGACACGGGGCCGGATTGTCCGACATCGCCAAGCTGACCGTGTACGTCGCCGAACACCTGCAGGCCGACCTGTATGTGTCCTGGGAGGCAGTGCGTGAGTCGTTTGTCGACGCTCCACCACCGGCGATCGTCGTCGGTGTCACGGTGCTGCCCTACGACGATCAGGTCGTGGAGATCGAGGCCGTCGCCGCGCCGCCGGCGTAGTTGGCGCTGCCGCGCCGCCGGCGTAGTTGGCGCTGCCGCGCCGCCGGCATGACCGAAGACCACCCGCGCGGGTTCACAGGATGCTGACAGGAAGTATCCAGCCGAACACAGGGATCACCGAGCATTCTCATGGGTATGACGAAGGCGGGTGGACTGATGGAAACAGCGGAACGGAATGGTGTGACCGGCATGGCGGAGCAGATCGGCGCGGATCATCGTAAAGCCGGGGCCGAGAAGGCGCGGGTGCTGGTCGTCGACGACGAGGACAATATCCGTGAATTGCTGCAGGTATCGCTGAAGTTCCAGGGGTACGACGTGGTGACGGCGGCCAACGGGCCCTCGGCGATCGACGCCTGCCGAACCTTCGCGCCCGACGTACTGATCCTGGACGTGATGATGCCCGGGATGGACGGATTCGGGTTGCTGCGCCGGCTGCGCGCCGACGGTGTCGAGGCGCCCGCGCTGTTCCTGTCGGCGCGGGACACGGTGGAGGACAAGATCAACGGCCTCACCATCGGCGGCGACGACTACGTCACCAAACCGTTCAGCCTCGAAGAGGTCGTCGCGCGAATCCAAGTGCTGCTGCGCCGTTCCGGAGTCACCGAGCAGAGCAAGAAGCCATCTCGCATCACCTTCGCCGACATCGTCCTCGACGACGAGACGCATGAGGTGTGGAAGGCCGGCGAACTCGTCTCGCTCTCGCCGACCGAGTTCACGCTGCTGCGCTACTTCATGGTCAACGCCGGGACGGTGCTGTCCAAGCCGCGCATCCTCGACCACGTGTGGAACTACGACTTCGGTGGCGAGGTGAACGTCGTCGAATCGTATGTGTCGTATCTGCGGCGCAAGCTCGACAACGGCGACAAGCGCCTCATCCACACTCTGCGCGGTGTCGGGTATGTGATGCGGGAGCCGAGAGACTGATGGCCGCATCGGCGACCGACAGTCCCGAGATCACCCGGCTTACGCCGATTCATCATGTACCACTGCGTGTTTCGCTTGTCGCGTTAACGCTGGTGCTGGTGATGGCGGGGCTGGTGGTGTCGGGATTCGCGGTCACCGGGGCGATGCGCTCGGACCTGATCTCCCGCACCGACACCGGCCTGCGCAACGCGATCGAGACGTGGGCACGGCCCATCCGCGACGACGGCTTCGGCGCGCCGCCGGGCCCGCGGCGCCCGCCGTCGCGGTACTACTCGCGACTGATCACCTCCGACGGCACCGTTTACGGCGACGACGCGGGCTACACGCACAGCCCCGACCTGTCCGGGCTCGGTGACGGCGATGCCGGACCGATCACTGTGCCGTCCGAAGGTGGCGGTGGTCCGCGTTGGCGGGTGGTCAGGAGCGTTGTCGGCACTGCCGAATCGGTGGTGGCCACACCGCTGTCCGACGTCGAGTCGACGGTGTCGAGGCTGATCTGGCTGCAGGTCGGGATCGGCGGCGGCGTTGTTGTGGTGATCGGGGTGCTCAGCTACCTGCTGGTGCGCGCGAGTCTGCGTCCCCTGCGCCGGGTCGAGGAGACCGCCCACGCCATCGCCGACGGCAACCTCACCATGCGGGTGCCGCAGGTCCCGACGAACACGGAAGTGGGCAGCTTGTCTGCGTCGCTGAACACGATGCTCGGGCACATCCAGCGCGCGTTCGCGGCCACCGAGGCCTCCGAGCGGCAGGCCCGCGAGTCGGAGGAGACGATGCGCCGGTTCATCGCCGACGCCAGCCACGAACTGCGCACCCCGCTCACCTCGATCAAGGGTTTCGGCGAACTGTACAAGCAGGGTGCGGTGCCCTCCTCGGAGGCGATGGGCCGCATCGATACCGAGGCGCAGCGGATGAAACTGCTGGTCGAGGACTTGCTGATGCTGGCGAGGCTCGATGCGCACCGGCCGCTGCAATCCCGGCCGGTCGACCTGCTCTCGCTGGCGTCCGACGCCGTGCATTCGGCGCGGGCCGCCGCCCCCGATCGCGACATCGGTGTGCATCTGGACCCGATGGACGATCCGCCGGTGGTGTCCGGGGACGTGAACCGGCTCATGCAGGTGCTGCGCAATCTCATCAACAACGCGATCGCGCACACCCCTGCCGACGCGGCGATCACTGTCGGTATCGAGGCCGACGACAGCACACACCTGGTGCTGTCGGTGACCGACACCGGCAACGGACTCACCGAGGAGGAGGTGGCGCACGTCTTCGAGCGGTTCTATCGCGGGGACGCCTCGCGTCATCGTGGTGAGGGCGGTGGCAGTGGGCTCGGGTTGTCGATCGTCGCGGCCCTGGTCGCGGCGCACGGGGGCACCGTCGGGGTGGACTCCGCCCCGGGGCAGGGCGCCCGGTTCTGGGTGCGATTGCCGCGCGAGGCGGTCTGAGCGCCGGCCGGCCGAACAGGGAACGGATGGACGTTGGTCCCGTTCGTCCGGCAACCCGGGGGCGAGGCGGGTCCGGAGCAATAGACTGCTGTCATGGCATCGGTATTCACGCACATCATCAACGGCGATCTCCCCGGCAAGTTCGTGTGGAAGGACGGCCAGGCCGTCGCATTCCTCACCATCGAACCCGTCACCCCGGGGCATGTGCTGGTGATCCCGCGCAAGGAGATCGACCACTGGGAACAGATCGACACTGCCACCTTCACCCACCTGTCCGATGTCGCGCAGAAGGTCGGCCGGGCCGTCAAGGACGCCTTCGACGCCCCGCGGATGGGCATGCTGATCGCCGGACTGGAGGTGCCGCACGTGCATCTGCATGTGTTCCCGGCGCTGTCGATGGAGACGTTCGACCTCAGCAAGGCCGCCAAGGACGTCACGCAGGAAACCCTCGAGGAGCATGCGGTGAAGATCCGGCAGAGCCTCGTCGACCACGGTTACCGGGAGAACGTGCCGGACTGAACGAGTTTCGGGGACCGTCAGCCGACAGTTCGCCCGGCGTCAGCCGACAGTTCTATGGATGAGCAGTGGTAGGACCGCGGTGGCACCCGCCTCGCGTAATGCCGCGGCGGCTATCGTGATCGGCCAGCCGGACGTGGTGGCGTCGACGACGAGGAGCACCGTCTGACCTGCCGCGGCAGGCGGATCGGTGAGTCGGCCGCGCCAGTATGCGGCCTCGACGGCGCCGGTCGCGTCGGACGGTGGCTCACCGGGGCCGACGGGATAGGCGCCACCGTCGCGGCGGCCGACTTTGCGCAGTCGGGCCGCGAGGGTTTCGGCGATGCCGGTTCCGGTCAGCCGCAACGACACGATGACGTCGGGCCGGATGCCGGACTCGCGGCCCCATCGGGCGAGAGTGGCGACCGCGGCGTCGGCGAGTTCGGTGACCGCGCCGTCGTCACCATTGCGGGCGCCGGCGAGGACGTCGGTCCATTCGGGTGCGTCGGCATGGGCGAGGACCCGGCCGGGCTCGGCCATCAGCTGTGCGGGGATTCTGCCGCGGGGCGCGCGTAGCGACGGGGCTGTTGACGGAGCGCCGAGTATGCTGCCGGGCCACATCTTTCGGGGTTCGAGGATCAGTGTCGAGCGGCGCAGCGTCGCGGTGATGGAACGCACGTCCTCGTCGTCGGTGCCGGCGGGCAGTCCGTCGGTGAGGCCGCCGCGGCATACCGAACACCGGCCGCACGGTGCGCTCTGCGGGTCGTCGAGCGACTCGGTGAGCAGCGTCATCAGGCAGGCGTTACCGTGCACGTAGGCGCGCATGATGTCGGCCTCACGGCGGCGCACCGCGATCACTCCGTCGTAGTGTTCGGCGTCGAAATACCATTCCCGGCCGGTGCTCACCCAGCCGTCGGGGGTGCGTTCGGTGGCGCCGTCGACGGCGAGTTGTTTGAGCATGAGGTCGACCTTGTTGCGGCGCAGTCCCGTTGACGATTCGAGTGCGGGGACCGATTGTGGTTGCGCTGATGTGTTGAGTGCGTCGAGCAACTTGGTCATCTGTTCGGGGTCGGGGATGGTGGAGGTGGCGAAGTACTCCCAGATCCGGTCGTCGGCGGCAGAGGACAGCAGCACCACCACGGCGCTGTCGAGGGCGCGGCCGGCACGGCCCACCTGCTGGTAGTACGACACCGGTGACGCGGGTGCGCCCACATGCACCACGAACCCGAGATCCGGCTTGTCGTAACCCATTCCGAGTGCCGACGTGGCCACCAGTGCCTTGACTTCGTTGCGCAGGAGCGCGTCCTCGAGGGTGTGGCGGCGGTCGGCGTCGAGTTGCCCAGTGTACGCGGCGACCGGATAGTCCGGGCCCTGCACGGCCCGGATGGCCTCGACGAGCCTGTCGGCGTCGGCGACGGTGAGCACGTAGACGATGCCCGAGCCCGGCAGTGCGGACAGGTTTCGGGCCGTCCAGGCGTACCGCTGCATCGGCGATAATCCGTCGATGACGTTCAGGTGCAATGAGTTTCGTGCCAACGGTCCGCGCAGAACGAGGGTGTCGGGGCCGAGTTGGCCGGCCACGTCGGCAGTGACACGGGCATTGGCGGTGGCGGTCGTGGCCAGCACCGGAGTGTCCGCGTCGGCGGTGCGCAGGACGTCGGCGACGCGGCGGTAGTCGGGCCGGAAATCGTGACCCCAGTCCGAGATGGCGTGCGCCTCGTCGATCACCAGCAGGCCGAGTCTTCCGCTCAGATTGTCGAGCACGCGCCTGCCGAAACCGGGATTGGCCAGGCGCTCCGGGGACACCAGGAGAACATCGAGATCGCCTGTGCGTAAGTTATTTTCGATGATCTCCCAGTCGCTGAAGTTCGACGAGTTGAGGGTGGCCGCGCGTAGTCCCGCACGTTCGGCCGCCGCTACCTGATCACGCATCAGCGACAGCAGTGGCGACACGATCAGCGTCGGTCCGCGTCCGCTCGCCCCGACATCCCCCGTCGCTTCGCTCGCCCCGACATCCCCCGTCGCTTCGCTCGCCCGGACATCCCCCGTCGCTTCGCTCGCCCCGACATCCCCCCTCGCTCCGCTCGCCCGGACATTCCCCCTCGCTTCGCTCGCCCGGCCGATGGCCGTCGCCGTCCAGTACACCGCCGACTTGCCCCAGCCGGTGGCCTGCACGACGAGGACCCGAGCACCGGGGCGGGTCAGCGCCGCGACCGCCCGCAACTGATCTGGGCGCAGGTGGGCACCGTCGCCGGCCAGGCTTGCGATGACCCGGTCGGCGATCCGCAGCTGGTCGGCCTGCAACTGGTCTGGTGGGGACATACGTCCACGCTATCGGGACCATATAGGGCTATCGGGAACATATGGGGCTATCGGGAACATATGGGGCTATCGGGAACCTCTGGGTTCACGTTGACAGGAACCTGACAGGTAGAAGCCGGAGGCGTCCCAGTTTCGGCCCGCAATCTGTACGACATGACGACAGACACCCTCGGTCGCCCCGCCTCGACGGTGCACACTCTGGCCGACACCTCGCAACCCCATCCGACGCTCGACATCGTCATCCCGGTGTACAACGAGCAGGACGACATCGTCGACGCGGTGCGCCGCCTCGATGCCCACCTGCGCGCCAACGTGCCGTATCCGGCGCGGATCACCGTCGCCGACAACGCGAGCACCGACGGCACCGTGCGCCGCGCGGTCTCGCTGACCGAGAGCGTCGACGGTCTGCGGGTGGTGCACCTCGACGAGAAGGGCCGCGGCCGGGCACTGAACGCGGTGTGGCGCGACAGCGATGCTGACATCGTCGCCTACTGCGACGTCGACCTGTCGACCGACCTGAACGCGCTGATGCCGCTCATCGCGCCGCTGATCTCCGGCCACTCGGACATCGCGATCGGCAGCAGGCTGTCCAACGGATCACGCGTCGAACGCGGTATGAAACGCGAATTCATCTCGCGCTCTTACAATCTCATCCTGCGCACCGCGATGCGCGCCCGCTTCTCCGACGCCCAGTGCGGATTCAAGGCGATGCGCACCGACATTGCCCGCGAACTGCTGCCGTACGTCGAGGACACCGGCTGGTTCTTCGACACCGAACTGCTGGTCGTGGCCGAGCGGATCGGACTGCGTATCGCGGAGGTCCCGGTTGACTGGATCGACGACCCGAACAGCAGCGTCGACATCGTCGCCACCGCCGTGGCCGACCTCAAGGGCTGCGCCCGCGTCGGCCGGGCCCTGGTCGACGGCACGCTGCCCGTCGCCGAACTGCGTGCCAGCATGGGCCGGTCGCGCCATCCCGGCCCGCGCGTCGCGGGCGTCCCGTTCGGATTGTCCGGTCAGTTGGCGCGGTTCTGTGTGGTGGGTGTGGCGTCGACGATCGTGTACGCGGTGCTGTACCTGATGCTGCACTCGCTGTTCGGTGCGCAGGTGTCCAACTTTGTGGCACTGGGTATTTCGGCGGTGTTCAACACCGCGGCCAACCGGGGGTTCAGCTTCGGGGTGCGCGGCACGGAGAACGTCGTCAAGCACCAGGTATTCGGGCTCGGCATCTTCATGTTCGGCTGGGTGGTGACCGCCGGGTCGTTGTTCGTGCTGCACGCCTGGGTGCCGGGGGCGTCCAAACATCTTGAGCTGCTGGTCCTGCTGGTGGCCAACCTGGTGGCGACGGCGATCCGGTTCGTGGGACTGCGCTGGGTGTTCCGGTCGCACACCGCGACCGCCGCTACCGACACCGCGGACCTGGTCGTGCCCCGGGAATCCGGCCGCTGATGGCCGAGGTGGTCCCGGAGAATTCCGATATCGTACAGGCGGGCGAGGGGACTCGTCCGCCTGTACGGCGTGCTATAACCGCTCCCGTGATACGGGAGCGGTTTTCGCTGTTGCTTCTGCTGGTGGGCACCGCGGTGGCCTATCTGTGGAATCTGTCGATCAACGGGTGGGCCAATTCATTCTATTCGGCGGCGATTCAGGCCGGTTCGCAGTCGTGGAAGGCGTGGTTCTTCGGCTCCTCGGACATGGCCAATTCGATCACCGTGGACAAACCACCTGCATCGCTGTGGATTCCGTCGTTGTCGGTGCGGGTATTCGGATTGAATTCCTGGTCGATTCTCGTGCCCGAGGCGCTCATGGGAGTGGCTTCGGTGGCGTTGGTCTACGTGATCACGCGCCGGTATTTCGGGCATTGGGCGGGCATTCTCGCCGGCCTGGTGCTGGCGGTGACCCCGGTGGCGGCGATGATGTTCCGGTTCAACAACCCCGAGGCGCTGCTGATTCTGCTGATGGTCGCCTCGGTGTGGGCGCTGCTGCGCGGGGTGGAGGACGGCCGGTGGCGATGGCTGATCCTCACCGGTGCCCTGGTCGGATTCGGTTTTCTCACAAAGCAATTGCAGGTGATGCTGGTGGTTCCGCCGCTGGCCATCACGTACTTGGCGTTCGGGCCCGGGACCGTGCTGCGGCGGCTGGGTCAGTTGGTGGTGGCACTCGGTGCGTTGATCGTGAGTGCGGGCTGGTGGATTCTCGCCGTCGAATTGTGGCCGGCCTCGTCGCGTCCGTATATCGGTGGCTCGCAGAACAATTCGATCCTCGAACTGACGTTGGGCTACAACGGGATCGGCCGGCTCAACGGTGAGGAACACGGAAGTGTGCACCCCGGTGGTGGCTACGGTTCCGGTAGCGGGTTCGGTGGTGGATTCGGCCCCGGTGGGGCATATGGGGGACCGGGCGGGCCCGGTGGGCGCGGCGGTGTGTGGGGCGAGACCGGGTGGGACCGGATGTTCACTCCCGCGCAGGGCGGCCAGATCGCCTGGCTGATCCCCACCGCGATCATCCTCGGGGTGGTGGCGCTGGTGATCGTGGCCCGAGTTGGCCGGGGCGAAAACGGACGGGATGAGGACGACAACCGCAAACCCCGACTAGCGTTTCTCACGGTGTGGGGTCTGTGGCTGATCGTCACGGTGGGCGTCTTCAGCTACATGGCCGGCATCTTCCACAGCTACTACACGGCCGCACTCGCACCCGCGGTCGCGGCGCTCGTCGGTGGCGGGGCCGCGGTCTGTTGGCGTGCCCGCGAGCAGTTCTGGGTGCGGGCGGTTCTTGCCGTCGCGGTGGGCACGGCCGCGATCTGGGGATTCGTGCTGCTGGGCCGGACCCCCGATTTCGTGAGCTGGCTGCGGTGGGTGGTGCTGGTCGTCGGGCTGGTCGCCGGGCTGGTACTGCTCCTCCCGGACTCCTCGCGACGGCTGCGCATGATCGTGGCCGGTGCCGGGGTGGCGGCCGTCGTCGCCGGGATGGCCGGTCCCGCGGCGTACGCGATCGACACCATCGGCTCACCCGTCTCCGGTGGCGTCCCATCGGCGGGGCCGCGGGTGGAAGGCGGATTCGGTCCGCCCGGCGGTCCGGGGCGCAGACTGGGATTCGGGCACCGGCCGGGGTTCGGGAATGGGCAGGGACACATGCAGGGATTCGGGCACGGGCGGGGGCCGATGGGTAGCCCGGCCGACGGGCCGCCGAGTCCGGCACCTGACCCGGGAGTCCGGCATCGCCGGGGTGACTCGGCCGGTCCGGGCGCGTTGCCGGGTCCTGGAGGCCGGTCCGGACCCGCCGGTCCGGGCGGTGGCTTCGGCGGCTACCGCGGCTTCGGCGGCTACCGCGGCTTCGGTGGTCCGGGCGGACTCCTCGACGGATCGCGGCCGGGCCCGCAGATCCTGGCGCTCCTGCGGGCCGACGCGAACCGCTACACCTGGGTCGCCGCTGCGATCGGCTCCAACTCGGCGTCGGGGTATCAGCTCGAATCCGGCCACTCGGTGATGCCGATCGGCGGCTTCAACGGCACCGACCCGTCGCCGACACCGGAGCAGTTCCAGAAAATGGTCGCCGACGGCAAGATCCACTACTTCATTGCCGGCGGCCGCTTCGGTGGTGGATTCTTCGGCGGTGGACCCGGCGGGGGGCAGGGCGAGCGCACGAGCGAGAAGATCAGCACCTGGGTCACCGAACACTTCACATCGCAGACCGTCGACGGTGTCACCCTCTACGACCTGACCGCGCCTGTGGCATCTGCGGGAGGTACATAGCGAACGACTCCCGTCCGCAACCGGACATCGGCGGCGGACGGGAGCCTTTCCGGTTCGTGCGGCTGTGCTCCTTGATCGGCGTTCCGGGTTCAGCGTTCCCGGTTCAGCAACTCGGTGAGCATTTCGGTGATGCGATTCATTCCTGTATGCAGGACGCCGAAACCCCTTCGCAAGTCAGCGAGATCGCCATCTACGCGATCGAATCGCGCTTGATGTTCCAATTGAGTCTCTCGAAGTGCGTTCAGGACCCTGGTGTGTCCTTGTAGTTCCGAACGCATCTCGGAGACGTCCCTGTCCGCCGCGCCCGCGAGAACCCGGGCCGCTGCCGAATCCTCCCGTGCCCGGCGTGACTGCCCGTCCACGTCGTCCAGTCTGTTCTCGACCGCGGTCAGTCGCGCGTCGAGATCGTCGATATCTGCCATCAGTGCCCCCGCCCTGCCTGTGCTTCGCGTCTGTCGACTGTACTGCCGACCCGGCCGCGACGACCCTCGATGTACAGAGTTATCCACAGGGAGCCTGAGCTGTGCGGACTGTAGAGTCGTCCCCGTGCGCGTACTCGTGATCGGCTCGGGCGGCCGCGAACATGCCCTGCTCCTCGGACTCCGACGTGACCCGTCGGTCACCGACCTGCACGTGGCCCCCGGTAACGCGGGCACCGCGGCCGTCGCCACCAACCACGCCGTCGACGTCGCCTCCGGCGAGGCGGTCGTGGCGCTGGCCAGGCAGGTCGAGGCCGATCTCGTCGTCATCGGGCCGGAGGTGCCGCTGGTCCTCGGTGTCGCCGATGCCCTGCGCAAATCGGGTATCGCCACTTTCGGACCGAGCGCCGAGGCGGCCCGGATCGAAGGATCCAAGGCATTCGCCAAGGACGTCATGGCGGCGGCCGGTGTGCGCACCGCACACGCCGAGGTCGTCGACAACCCGGCCAAACTCGACGCCGCACTCGACCGGTTCGGTCCCACCTGGGTGGTCAAGGACGACGGCCTGGCCGCAGGAAAGGGCGTGGTGGTCACCGCCGACCGCGCCGTGGCCCGCGACCACGCCGCCGAATGCCTCGAATCCGGACATCCCGTGCTCCTGGAAAGCTTCCTCGACGGACCCGAGGTCTCGCTGTTCTGCCTCGTCGACGGGGAGAACGTGGTGCCGCTGCTCCCGGCGCAGGACCACAAACGGGTCGGTGACAACGACACCGGACCCAACACCGGTGGCATGGGTGCCTACACCCCGCTGCCGTGGCTGCCCGACGAAATGGTGACCCGGATCGTCGACGAGGTGGTCAAACCCGTTGCCGCGGAAATGGTTCGGCGCGAAGTTCCGTTCTCCGGCCTGCTGTACGCGGGCCTGGCGATCGGTGCCGACGGGCCGGCCGTCGTCGAATTCAACTGCCGCTTCGGCGATCCCGAAACCCAGGCGGTGCTCGCCCTGCTGGAATCACCCCTCGGCGAGGCGCTGAACGCCGTCGCCACCGGGACCCTCGATCAACTGCCGCCGCTGCACTGGTCCGACGGCGCCGCCGTCACCGTCGTCGTGGCCGCCCAGAACTATCCCGGCACTCCACGCACCGGCGACGTCATCACCGGGGCAGGCGCCGACGGCGTCCTGCACGCCGGAACCAAACGCAACGACGACGGCGACATCGTCTCCTCCGGCGGACGGGTACTGGCCGTCATCGGCACGGGCGCCGACCTCGAACAGGCACGCGCCCAGGCCTACGAGCGCATCGCGGCCATCAAACTCCCCGGCAGCCACCACCGCACCGACATAGGCAAAGCCGCCCTCGAAGGACGCATCGCACTGTAGATCCTGACGCCGTTGCTTCGGCAGACGAAACACGGCCGGACCTGTGTGGTTTTCGTGGAAACCGGCGCGCTGCCCACATCGGTTTGGGACGATGAAACCCATGACGTCAGCGGCGACCCCTAAGGGAGTGCGCAGGCGTTCCAGGCTCATCGAGGCGGCCGGAGCGCTCCTTCTCGAAGGCGGGTTCGATGCTGTCCGCCACCGAGCCGTCGCCGATCGGGCCGAGCTGCCGCTCGCGTCCACCACCTACTACTTCGGGTCTCTCGAAGACCTCATGGCGCAGGCCGCCGACTATGTGTGCCGCTGTGACGAGGCGGCCATCACCGCACGCGGGGCCGCACTGCGTCGTCGGCGGCGTGGGGCCCGCGCCATGGCCGACGCCCTCGCCGAGGTGTTCGTCGGGCCGGATGCGAGCGTCCACGACCTCGCCGTCCGCTACGAGATGTTCGCGCTCGCCCCCCGCTACGCCCTGCTCAACGCCGTCATCGCCGATCACCACGCGCTCCTGGCTGGCGTGCATACCGACGTCCTGCAGAAATCCGGTCGGCTCGCCGACCCCGTCCACGTGCGCTGTCTCATCGCTGTCGAAGACGGGGCCGTCATGGGAGCGCTCGGCCAACATCCCACCGAACCCATCAACGCCGCCCGCGAGGCGCTGGTCTCGGTGGTGGATGTGTTGGCTCCGCCGAATTGATACTGAGGGCTTTGCCTATGCCGGCTGGATGAGAAACCAGCAGGTGGGGGTGGTGAGAGGCCAAGCTGGGGATGTAGTCGCCACGACGACCGGAAATGCCGTGGTGGCCGATAGGGTGGGGGGATGCCGCCGAGTGTTTCCGATCCGTATGCGGACGTGCCGTTTTTTGATGACGTGCCGCCGGACGAGTACGACGACGTGCCACCATCCGACGAGGGATGGGGGCAGCCGGGGGAACTGCCGCAAGCGCCTGCGCCCGCGAGGTTCGGGTCGGCGATCGAGGCGTTGCGGACCGTATTCGGATACGACGCGTTCCGGGGCGACCAGGCGGCGATCGTCGAGCAGGTGATCGGCGGGGGCGACGCGATCGTGCTCATGCCGACCGGTGGCGGTAAGTCCATCACCTACCAGGTGCCGGCGCTGGTCCGGGAGGGCACGGGGCTGGTGATCAGTCCGCTCATCGCGCTCATGCACGACCAGGTCGATGCGCTGCGGGCCAGTGGTGTGCGCGCGGCCTACCTCAATTCGACCCAGTCGGCGCAGGAACGTGGCGAGGTCGAGAATGCTTATCTGACAGGGCAACTCGATCTTCTGTACGTGGCTCCCGAACGATTGTCGGGGGCGCAGACCACGCAGTTGCTCCAGCGCGGCATGCTCAGTGTCATCGCGATCGACGAGGCGCATTGCGTGTCGCAGTGGGGTCATGACTTCCGGCCCGACTATCTCGCGCTCGGGGATCTGGCCGAGCGTTTCCCCGGTGTACCGCGAATGGCATTGACCGCCACCGCAACCCGTGAAACGCACCGGGAGATCACCGAACGGCTCAGGCTCGGCGATGCCAAGCATTTCGTCGCGAGTTTCGACCGGCCCAATATCCAATACCGCATCGATGCCAAGGCCGACCCGCGCCGGCAACTGGTGTCGTTCATCCGGTCGGTGCCCGAACTTGTCGGCGTGGACGGGCCGGTCGTCGGCATCGTGTACGCGCTCAGCCGCAAGAGTGTCGAGCAGACGGCAGAGTTCTTGTGCAAGCAGGGATTTGATGCCCTGCCGTATCACGCCGGACTCGACGCCCGGGTGCGTGCGCACAATCAGGCCCGGTTCCTGCGCGAGGACGGCGTGATCGTCGTGGCGACCATCGCGTTCGGGATGGGCATCGATAAACCGGACGTGCGATTCGTCGCCCACATCGACCTGCCCAAATCGGTCGAAGGCTACTACCAGGAGACCGGCCGTGCCGGACGTGACGGGCAGGCGTCGGTGGCGTGGATGGCATACGGCCTGGCCGACGTGGTGCAGCAGCGCAGGCTCATCGACTCCAGCCCCGGTGACCTGGCGTTCAAGATTCGGCTCGGTCAGCACCTCGACGCCATGCTTGCCCTGTGCGAGACGGTGTCGTGCCGCAGACAGAACCTGCTCGGCTACTTCGGTCAGGAATCGGCGCCGTGCGGCAACTGCGACACCTGCCTGCAACCACCCGAGACGTTCGATGGCCTCATCCCGGCGCAAAAGCTGCTGTCGACGATCTGGCGGCTCGACCGCGAACGCGGCCAGAAGTTCGGCGCCGGGCACCTCATCGACATCCTGCGCGGCAAGGACACCGAACGCATCCGCACCCAGCGACACGACGGCCTGAGCACTTACGGCATCGGCGCAGACCTGTCCGACCAGGACTGGCGCAGCGTCGTCCGGCAGTTGCTGGCCCGCGGAATCCTCACCGCCCAAGGTGAATACGGCACGCTGATCCTCGGGGACGACGCCGGCGGGGTGCTCCGTGGCCAGACTCCGGTACCGTTGCGCCGTGACGTCATCGGCCGGGTGACGGGTTCGGGATCGGGACCGAAAGCGCGAAAGGCCACCGCCGCCGACGACCTCGACCCCGCCGACCAGGACCTGTTCGAGGCATTGCGCACCTGGCGCACCGCCACCGCCAAGGAGCAGGACGTGCCCGCGTACGTCGTGTTCAGCAACGCCACCCTGCAGGCCCTGGCCGCCCACCGTCC
>NZ_CALLZT010000179.1:0-20135 GCF_937858515.1 uncultured Gordonia sp.
CGAAGCGACGAAGCAGTGATCAACCTTCTTGATCCCTGAGGCCGAAGCGACGAAGCAGTGATCAACCTTCTTGATCCCTGAGGCCGAAGCGACGAAGGAGCGAGGGTCACGAAGGGTCCGGTGACCTTTCGCCACCTGACGCAACCACTCCAAAACCCTCGGTCCCCAAAAGAATCCGAGACATCGCCAGCCGAACCTGCGCCTCGAACAACATCTCCGGATGTCGGAACGTCCCGGTTCCGTACTGCCCGAACACCTCCAGGCTGACCGCCCCGATCAACGCGGCCCACACCGTCGACCCCGCGGCGATCACCGGATCGGGCAACGCAAGCCCGAACTCGTCACGAATCGCCGACAGGTCCGCCGAGATCGCCGCAGCGCAATCCGGCAGGTCATCGCGCACCAATCCACGTGCATGCGCGTCTGCGAGTTCACGCAGCAGCGTGGCGACGACCCGCGTGCCGGGCACCACGGTCTGTTCGGCGGGCGCGGCGTATCCGGGTACGGGACTGCCGTAGAGCAATGCCCAGCGCGCGGGATCATCGACCGCCCATCGCCGTACCGTCGTCGCGGCGGCCAATAACCGTGCCTCCGGATCGTCGCCGCCGGCCTGCGCGACGGCGGTGTCGACGGCGTCGGCGAGATCGGCATATCCCTCCACCAGCAGCATGGTCAGCAGATCGTCGCGGCTGGGCACGTACCGGTACACCGCCGACGAGACGACACCGAGTTCCCGGGCGATCGCGCGCAACGACAGCCCGGCCGCACCGTGTGTGCGCAGATGGCTGCGCCCAAGCGCACGGATGTGCTGTTCCATCGCTTCACGATTGGCGGCGCGACTGCCGCGCGACCGTCTGGTTCCGGCCGGCTCGGGGTGGGTCTGCGAACTGGTCACTACACGATCATGCCATAAATGAGAGCGGTGCTCCTGAAGTTGTGCGGACGGTGAGGCACAATCAAAACGAGATCAATGCTCTCGAAATTGCACTTCAACTCAGGAGGCTGCTATGAACGCCGCGACCCACTACATCCCGCCGAACCGGTTCGACCGCGCTTTCAACGCTGTCGTCGGTGGTCTCGCACGGCTAGGAGTGAACGTCGCCGGCGCCGAGACGCTGACCGTCATCGGGTGGAAAACCGGCCGGCCGCAGGAGATCCCGGTCAATCCGCTCACCCTTGATGACGACGAATTCCTGGTCGCGGTCCGCGGCGAAACCCAGTGGGTACGCAACGTACGCGCCACTGCGACGGTAGAACTGCGGCGAGGCAGGCGGGTCCGCCGCGTCATTCTGGAGGAGGTGGCGGTAGCCGACCGCGCCCCGATCATCGCGGCCTACCTCGCCAAGTGGGGCTGGGAGGTGGGCCGGTTCCTACCCGGACATCTCACGCCCGGCGCCTCGGTCGACGAGATCGCCACCGAGGCCGCCAAGCTCCCGGTCTTCATCGTGCGCCCGGCCGGCTGACCGGCGTCGACGTCCGCCCGGCCGGGTCGTCGGACGCGCGAACTACCATGCGAGGTGTGGCCGAAGCACCCGAGGACGAACGCGGTTCGCGCTGGGTGATGCATCTGGACATGGATGCCTTCTTCGCCTCCGTAGAGCAACTCACCCGCCCGACTCTGCGCGGGAGGCCCGTCCTGGTCGGCGGGCTCGGTGGCCGGGGCGTTGTGGCCGGGGCCAGTTACGAGGCCCGTGTCTTCGGCGCCCGGTCGGCGATGCCGATGCATCAGGCACGACGGCTGGTCGGTGCCGGTGCGGTGGTGTTGCCGCCCCGTGTATCGGTGTACCGCAAGGCCAGTGAGCGCACATTTTCCATTGTCCGAGAGGTGATTCCGGTCATCGAGATGCTCTCTTTCGATGAGGCCTTCGGCGAGCCGGCCGAGTTGGTGGGGGCATCGGTGGCCGAAGTCACCGCGTTCGCCGAGAACATCCGCACCCGCATCGAGGCCGAGACGGGACTGACGGCGTCGGTGGGGTTCGGCAGCGGGAAACAGATCGCCAAGATCGCCTCGGGCATGGCCAAACCCGACGGCGTGCTCGCGCTGGCCCCCAGTGCCGAACTCGGCTTCCTGCACGCACTTCCGGTCCGCAAACTCTGGGGGATCGGGCCGGTGTCGGGGGACAAGCTGACCCGGCTCGGCGTCGACACCATCGGCGATTTCGCGGCGATGTCCGACATCGAGGTGGCCTCGGTCCTCGGCGGCACCCTCGGCCCCGCCCTGCACCGGCTCGCTCAGGGCATCGACGACAGACCTGTCGCCGAACGAGCCTCCGCCAAACAGATCAGCGCCGAATCGACCTTCCCGGAAGACATCACCACGATGCCCGGTCTGCGGACCGCGATCTCCCGGGTCGCCGCGGACGCCCACCGGAGGCTGCTCGCCGACGGTCGCGGCGCCCGGACGGTGGTGCTCAAGCTCAAGCGCACCGATATGTCGATTCTCACCCGATCGGCCACTCTCGGGACGGGCACCACCGACCTGGACACACTCACCGCGACGGCACAGCGACTGGCGCTCGACCCGCTGGAAATCGGCCCTATCCGGCTCGTCGGCGTGAGTTTCTCGGGTCTCACCGACACCGAGCAGTACACGCTGTTCGACGACACCCGAGGTCCCGGGAACGATGAAGCTGACACCACCGCAACGGATACGGAATCAGCACCGCCGGGAGTGGTGAGTGTCCAGAAGGGCGACCCGGCGTCGCCGGAGTGGTCGACCGGCACCGATGTGGTCCACGCCGGCCACGGTCACGGCTGGGTACAGGGCGCCGGACACGGCGTGGTCACCGTCCGTTTCGAAACCAGTGCGACCGGACCCGGCCGGGCGGTCACGTTTGCGGCCGACGGCACCGAACTGCGCCGCGCCGACCCCCTCGACAGCCTCGTATGGGACTGAGCGACAGCGGGAATCGGCAGAGCGGCTCAGCCGATCGCCGGGTCGCTGGCCCGGAAGAACTCGGCGATCTGCGCGGCGTCGTGGCCGGCACCGAGCAGCACGGCCAGCGCAATCCGGGCCTGCGGTGCGCGAAGCCAGCGGGAGATGATCGCACCCGCACGTTCGAGGTCGACGGCGCCACCGCCGCCGCCGTAGGTGGGGACGATCGGTCCGTACGGCACCCGGCTGGTCACCACGACCACGACTCCATCGTGCACGGCCTGGGCCACCTGGGCGGTCACGTCGGGATGGGTATTTCCCGAACCTGTTGCGGCGAGCACGATTCCGGCCGCATTCTGCGATACGGCCGCGGCGATGAGACCGGGGGACACGCCCGGGTACAGCGTGAACGCGTCGACCCGCGCATGAGCTACCGCCGATATGTCGGCATCGATCACCGGCCGTGGCAGATCTGGATGGGTCGTGTCGAATGCGATTGGATTGTCGGTGGAAACCTTGAAAATGCCCCGCGCGGACCACATCCGGCCACCGAGTACCACCAGGGTGCCCTTGCCGCGCGATGACGGATCGGCTGCCACGCGCAGGGCGTCCTCGATGTTGCGTGGGCCGTCGGCGTTGGGGGCGTCGGCGGGGAACTGCGCTCCGGTGAACACCACGGGACGCTCGTCGGTGTGGAACAGATCGGCCAGGTAGGCCGTCTCCTCCATGGTGTCGGTGCCGTGGGTCACCACGACGGCCACGACTTCCGGATCGGCGAGTGTGTCGCCGATCGCCCCGATGATGCGGGACCTGTCGGCGGAGGTCATCGCCGAACTGTCAACCGACATCAGGTCGACGGCCGAGACAGTGATGTCGGGCAGCGGGTCGGTCCGCGGCGTGGACAGGTCGGGCAACAGGTCCGCCGCCGACAATGCGGGCACGGCGCCGTCGGCGGTTGTGGTGGCGGCGACAGTGCCGCCGGTGGTGAGCAAGACGATCGTCGACGTTGCCATGGATCCACCCTGTCGGTTGTGCCTCTTCCCGTCAATACGACTGCCTGTCAACACCGACCGATCACTGGTGGGCGGTTTCCTCGCTTTACCTCATCCTCAGCATCGTTTGGCATAGTGGTGTGAGCCGAGAACCGGGGACTGGTAGAGATATCCGGGTTCTCACGCCGCGAAAGCAACGATTTGCAGGACAGTAAGGGAGATCGGTGAAGTATCCGAAGTTGATCACGGCAGCAGTCATTGCGGGGTCCATCGCGCTGGTGTCTACCGGTTGCGGTTCCGACGATGACGCGCCCCTGCCCACCACGACCGCCGCTCAGACGTCGGAGTCCACAGCCGCGGGCAGCGGCACCGACGGCGACGTGACCGACGCCAAGGTGCGGCCGTCGGCGGAGACTCTGAACAAGATGCTCGAAACCGCACTCGATCCTGCCGTGCCCAGCTCGGAGAAGGTCGACCTCGTAGAGGGTGCCGAGAAGGATCCGGCCATTTTCGATGCGCTGGTCAAGCTGGTGAAGGCGAATCCCGATGTCACCTACAAGATCATTCCGCCGGTGACCTCGGACGGCCCCAACAAGGCCAAGGTCAAGGTTGAGATCAAGCTGCCCGACAACCCGGCGACGCCGGTCGACGCGGCGATCACCTACGTCGACGGCCGGTGGAAGCTCGCCCAGACCACCGTGTGCAACCTGGTCACGATGGGCGGCGACGGTGTCAAGACAGCGATGTGCCCGGCGAGCTGACCTGGCATTCTTCAGTGACCTCGCCCCACCGCTGACCTCGCCCCGCTGCTGACGGGGTGGCACCGGTGATGTGGTGACAGGGCCACCGTGAAAGGTGTGTGCTGAGCGCGAAGCTCAGCGGGCACGCCAGTTCACGGTGGCTCCTGTCTGTTGGACGATGGGCGCCGACTCGTCGGAGCCGACCAGTTCGCGCGCCCCCGACAGGGTGATGGTGGCGTCGGTGGGCAGACCGCGGTCGAGGTCGAGTGTCACCGTGCCGGTGCCTTCATTGGAATAGCGCCGCAGGGTGACGGTCTCGCTGGTGCCGGGCACCGCGAACACCGAGTTGACCGGACTCTCGTCGAACGTCACGCCGAGAACAACGCGATCGCCCGCCCACGATTTCAGGGTGACCGTCATCGTCTGGGTGACGGTCACCGCTCCGCTGATCGAACGCTCCGACTTCCACACCGCACCGACGCCCACTGGTTGGGTGGGCAGTCCGACGGATACCTGCAGCGCCTGGACCAGTGATTGTTCGATGGCGTGCCGGGCCTCCGAGCCGGACGCCTTCGTCGGCAGCAGCCGCAACGAGATCGGTACGGTGCCCGGGCCCACGGCCATTCCGGCCCGGCCGCCTTCGGACTTGGCCAGTTGCTCGTCGAGTGTAGGGTCCGGTGAGGTGGGCCGATCCAGTGCCAGTTCCAGATCGGTGGGGTCCTGACATCCGAACCGGGCGGTCATCGGGATGCTGACGGTCTGGCTACGGTCGTCGACACCGTCGGTGGCGGTGCGGGACACGGCGCTGGAGGTCACCGACAGTGTCGTCCGCTGCGGGGTATCGCGTGCGGGGGTGGCCGCCGGAACCTTGCGTGGCTCCGCGCCGGGAGCGGTGACGGTGATCTTGGCCGGCGCGATCGGGATCGGCTCGACGCCGTCGCGTCCGGAGGTCGAGTCGGTGGCGCAGCCTGTGGAGGCGTCGGATGCGGCGGTGTCGGCGGTGTCGTCCGAGCCGCATGCCGCGAGCACGAGCGTCATCACGCAGACCGCGGTGGCCGCCAGCGTCGGGAGCACAGATCGCCGGCCGGGCTGTGGGTCGGTGGATGCGCCGGCTGTGGGGGCGACAGCAGCGGCGGCGGAATCTTGCGGGCGCGACACACGGTCAAACGGGGGCACGGGGCCAGACTATTGCAGCATTCGGGGATGATGGACAGGTGGATGAGGACGCGATGAGCGAATCGGCCGGTAGCCCGGCGCTGCGCGACGAGAACGAGCGCGGCGACGACGGGCCGGTGCCCGACGGTGTGGTGGAGACCGGTGCGGCGGAGGCGGGGGCTGCCGGGGCGGTCACAGCCGTGAGCGAGGACACCGAACGTCGCCGGGTCCGACGCACCCTCGGCGTGTTGGCAGCGGTCGCCCTGACCGTCATCGCGCTCGATCAGCTCACCAAAGCGCTGGCAGTGGCCCACATCGACCCGCAGAATCCGGTCCGGATCATCGGTGACACCGTGACGCTGACTCTGGTGCGCAACAGCGGTGCCGCGTTCTCGATGGCCACCGGATACACATGGGTGCTGACGCTCGTCGCGCTCGTGGTGGTCATCGGCATCCTCCGGTACGCCTCGCGGTTGGTGTCCACGTGGTGGATCGTCGGGATCGCGCTCGTGCTCGGTGGTGCGATCGGCAACCTGATCGACCGCATGTTGCGCTCACCCGGACCACTGCGCGGTCATGTGGTCGACTTCGTGTCCGTCGGCTGGTGGCCGGTATTCAACGTCGCCGATTCGGCCGTCGTGTGCGGCGCGATTCTGCTGGTCGGCTTGTCGGTGCTCGGCTACGAGTACGACGGTTCGCGAACGGGTTTCGCCGCCCGCCGGGAATCCGGTGATGACGATGCGTGAATCGAGGATGCTGCCGGTACCCGACGGTGTCGACGGTATGCGCGTGGATGCCGGCGTCGCCCGGATTCTCGGCCTGTCCCGAACCGTCGCCGCCGGTCTGGCCGACGCGGGTGATGTGACCGTGGACGGGGTCGAGGTCGGCAAGTCCTACAAGCTGGCCGCGGGGTCGCTGCTGCACGTGGTACTGCCCGCGCCCGCCGAACCGTTGCGTGTCGAACCGACCCCGGTCGAGGACCTCGACGTCATCTACCACGACTCCGACATCGTAGTCGTCGACAAACCGGTGGGGGTGGCGGCGCATCCGTCGCTGGGCTGGAGCGGGCCGACGGTGATCGGTGCGCTGGAGGCCGCCGGATTCCGCATCTCGACGTCCGGTGCCCATGAACGGCAGGGGATCGTGCACCGCCTCGACGTCGGCACCTCCGGGGTGATGGTGGTGGCCGTCTCCGAACGTGCCTACACGCTGCTCAAACGTGCGTTCAAGCAGCGCACCGTCGACAAGGGCTATCACGCGGTGGTGCAGGGTCATCTCGATCCGCCGATCGGTACCATCGACGCCCCGATCGGCCGGCACCGCGGCAACGACTGGAAGTTCGCGGTCACCGCGAGCGGCAAACCGAGCATCACCCACTATGAGACGCTGGAGATGTTCGCCTCGGCGTCGTTGCTGGACGTGCATCTGGAAACCGGCCGCACCCATCAGATCCGGGTGCACTTCTCGGCCCTGCACCATCCGTGCTGCGGCGACCCGACCTATGGGGCCGACCCGACGCTGGCCGCGAAGCTGGGTCTGGAACGGCAGTGGCTGCACGCCAAGACCCTCGGTTTCGCCCATCCGGCCGACGGTCGCCGCGTCGAGTTCAGCAGTGACTATCCCGACGACCTGCAACACGCACTCGGCGTCCTGCGCGGCTGACCTTCTTGATCCCTGGGCAGAGGCGTTGGGCCGCACGTCCAAGTCACCCTGTGGGCGTGTCGGGTGCCTCGGTCACCGGACCCCTCGTGACCTTCGCTCCTTCGTCGCTTCAGCCTCGGGGATCAAGAAGATGGCCTACCTTCTTGATCTTTGAGGGGGATGTAAGGATCGAGTAGCTGTGGTCTACGTTCTTGATCCCTGAGGGCGACGCGACGAAGGAGCGAGCGTCTCGAAGGGGCCGGCGACCCGAGGCTCCCAACGGTGTGCCGGTCGGACGATGTCGCAGCCGACGCCTAGAGTGGGTGAAGCCCTGACGCATGACTGCGTGACGTACCTAGCCGGTGAGGTGACCTGACTCCGTGACCGATTCCTTCGTTCACCTGCACAATCACACCGAATACTCGATGCTCGACGGCGCGGCGAAAGTGTCGCCGTTGTTCGCCGAGGCCAGGCGGCTGGGGATGTCGGCGATCGGGATGACCGACCACGGCAACATGTTCGGGGCCTCGGAGTTCTATAACACGGCGGTCAAGAACGATGTGAAGCCGATCATCGGGATCGAGGCCTACATCGCGCCGGGTTCCCGGTTCGACACCAAGCGTGTGCTGTGGGGCACTCGCGATCAGAAGTCCGACGACGTGTCGGGTTCGGGTGCGTACACCCATATGACGATGGTCGCTGCCAACGCGACGGGTCTGCGGAACCTGTTCCAGCTGTCCTCGCTCGCCTCGATCGAGGGGCAGCTGGGTAAGTGGGCGCGCATGGATGAGGATCTGATCGCCGCCCACGCCGACGGCATCATCGCGACGACGGGGTGCCCGTCCGGGGAGGTACAGACTCGCCTGCGCCTCGGTCACGACCGGGAAGCCCTCGAAGCTGCCGCCAAGTGGCAGGAGATCTTCGGGCCGGAGAACTTCTATCTGGAGTTGATGGAACACGGCATCGAGATCGAATCCCGGGTCCGGGACGGGCTGCTGGAGGTCGGCCGCAAACTCGGCATCAAACCGCTGGCCACCAACGACTGCCACTACGTGACCCGTGAGCACGCGTCGGCGCATGAGGCGTTGTTGTGTGTGCAGACCGGTAAGACACTGTCGGATCCGACGCGGTTCAAGTTCGACGGCGACGGCTACTATCTCAAGTCCGCGCAGGAGATGCGGGAGCTGTGGGATTCGCAGGTACCGGGGGCGTGCGATTCGACGCTGGAGATCGGTGAGCGCGTCGAGTCGTACAAGGATGTCTTCACCCATCGGGACCGGATGCCGATCTTCCCGGTACCCGACGGGTACACGCAGGAGTCGTGGCTGAGCCGGGAGGTATTCGCCGGTCTGGAACAGCGCCGGTTCGCCGGGCGCACCGTACCGGAGGAGTACCGGGCGCGTGCCGAGTACGAGTTGCGGGTCATCAACCAGATGGGGTTCCCCGCCTACTTCCTGGTGGTCGGCGACCTGATCCGCCATGCCCTCGAAGTCGGTATCCGGGTGGGTCCGGGCCGTGGTTCGGCCGCCGGTTCGCTGGTGGCGTGGGCGCTGGGAATCACCAACATCGACCCGATCCCGCACGGTCTGCTGTTCGAACGGTTCCTTAATCCCGAACGCGTGTCGATGCCCGACATCGACATCGACTTCGACGATCGTCGGCGCGGCGAGATGGTGCGCTATGCCACCGATCGGTGGGGATCGGACAAAGTCGCTCAGGTCATCACCTTCGGCACGATCAAAACCAAAGCGGCTATTAAGGATTCGGCGCGGGTGCAGTTCGGGCAGCCGGGGTTCGCGATCGCCGACAAGATCACCAAAGCTCTGCCGCCGCCGATCATGGCAAAGGACATCTCGGTGTCCGGGATCACCAATCCCGATCATGAGCGGTATTCGGAGGCGGCCGAGGTGCGGACGCTGATCGAGACCGATCCGGATGTGAAGAAGATCTACGACACCGCGCTGGGTCTTGAGGGTCTGATCCGCAATGCGGGTGTGCACGCCTGTGCGGTGATCATGTCGTCGGAGCCGCTCACCGATGCGATTCCGGTGTGGAAACGCGCCCAGGACGGGGCGATCATCACCGGCTGGGACTACCCGTCGTGCGAGGCCATCGGCCTGCTCAAGATGGACTTCCTGGGTCTGCGCAACCTCACCGTGATCGGTGACGCGCTGGAGAACATCAAACTCAACCGCGGCATCGACCTGGATCTCGACATCCTGGCCCTCGAAGACGACAAAACCTACGAGCTCCTGGCCCGCGGCGACACCCTCGGCGTATTCCAGCTCGACGGCGCGGCCATGCGTGAGCTCCTGAAACTGATGCAGCCCACCGGATTCGAGGACATCGTCGCCGTCCTCGCGCTGTACCGGCCCGGTCCGATGGGTGTGAACGCGCACACCGACTACGCCAAACGCAAGAACGGCCTGCAAGACATCAAGCCGATTCACCCCGAACTCGAAGAACCGCTGAAAGAGATTCTCGCCGAAACATTCGGTCTGATCGTCTACCAAGAGCAGATCATGCAGATCGCTCAGAAGGTCGCCGGATATTCACTCGGACAGGCCGACTTGCTGCGCCGCGCCATGGGTAAGAAGAAGAAAGAAATTCTCGACGAGGCGTACGACGGTTTCGCCGAAGGTATGCGGGGCAACGGCTTCTCCCAAGCCGCGATCACAGCGCTGTGGGATACCGTGCTGCCGTTCGCCGGATACGCATTCAACAAATCGCACGCCGCCGGCTACGGTCTCGTGTCGTTCTGGACCGCCTACCTCAAGGCCAACTATCCGGCCGAATACATGGCCGGTCTGCTCACCTCCGTCGGCGACGACAAGGACAAGGCCGCAATCTATCTCGCCGACTGCCGCAAACTCGGCATCACAGTCCTGCCGCCCGACGTCAACGAATCACAACGCAACTTCGCCGCCGTCGGCGCCGACATCCGCTTCGGTCTCGCCGCCATCCGCAACGTCGGCACGGGTGTGGTGTCCTCAATCCTGTCCGCCCGCGAGGAAAAGGGAAAGTACACCAGTTTCTCCGACTACCTCAACAAGATCGATGTCGTGGCCTGCAACAAGAAGGTCACCGAATCACTGGTCAAGGCAGGTGCTTTCGACTCCTTGAGCCATCCGCGCAAGGGGCTGTTCCTCGTGCACGGCGATGCCATCGAATCGGTGCTCGGCACCAAGAAGGCCGAGGCCGTCGGGCAGTTCGACCTGTTCGGTGACGCCGGCGGCGGCGCCGACGACTCGATGGCCGACGTATTCGCGGTCAGGGTGCCCGACGAGGAATGGGACACCAAACACAAACTGGCCCTCGAACGGGAAATGCTCGGGCTCTACGTTTCCGGGCATCCACTCGCCGGTGTCGAGCACGCCATCGCCCAGCACACCGACACCACCATCACCTCGCTGCTCGAAGGCAACATCTCCGACGGCGCGCAGATCACGATCGGTGGCATCATCTCCTCGGTCACCCGCCGCGTCAACAAGAAGGGGGAGCCGTGGGCGGCGGTCACCCTGGAGGACATGGTCGGTGGTGTCGAGGTGTACTTCTTCCCGCGCGCCTTCCAGACGTACGGCCTCGACATCGTCGCCGACAACATCGTGCTCATTAAGGCGCGCGTCAACATGCGCGAGGATTCCATGATGATCAGCGCCAACGACCTGGCCGTACCCGACCTGTCGTCGGCCGGTGCCACCAAACCGGTGAGCCTGACCCTGCCCGCCCGCATGTGCACCCCCGACCGGGTGCAGCAACTCAAACAGGTACTCACCAGGCATCCGGGCATGGCCGACGTGCACGTCACCCTTGTCAGCGATCAGCGGCAGACGTTGCTGAGACTCGCCGAGAACATGCGCGTCACTCCCAGCTCAGCGCTGATGGGTGACCTCAAAGCACTGCTCGGAGCCGGCTGCCTCAACTCCTGACATTTGCGTTTTCAGTCACACCTGTTCACCAAAGTTCGGTGAGCCGAACATTTGCGTCGTAGGATGGTGGAAACCGTCCTGGGAGGCGCCATGACCACGATCATCGAGTCGATTGACACGATCCGGCCCAGCCACACCCACGCGACCGTCGACATCGCGGGCGTGGCGTGGCCGGTCTACAAGGTCCGGGCACTGGTCGTCGCCGCAATCGCCGCCCTGATCGCGCTCGTACTCACCGGCTCAGGCGAGGTCACCATGTGGGCCTGCGCCCTCACCCTCACCACCCTCTGGTGGGCCGGCCGCCTGCGCCCCCAACTTTCTTGATCCCTGAGCCGACGAGCACGGTAGCCCCCACGCTTCTTGATCCCTGAGGCCGAAGCGACGAAGGAGCGAGGGTCACGAAGGGTCCGGTGACACGCCCACATGACCGGACCACCACCCTTACCACCCGCCCCCACACCGCCGGTGAGACCATGGAACCCGTGACTGTGCAGCAATCGGCGGATGCCGACCTATCGTCGGCATTGGGTGTGGCAAAGGTGGACGAGGCCGCCGAACGGATCGCCGACGCGGTGGCGCGCACGCCGCTGGAGCCGTGCCCCCGGCTCAGCGCCGCCACCGGAGCACAGATCTACCTCAAACGCGAAGACCTGCAGACCGTCCGCTCGTACAAGATCCGCGGTGCCTACAACGTGATGGCGCAACTCTCGGACGAGGAATTGGCCAAGGGCGTCGTCGCCGCCAGCGCCGGCAATCACGCCCAGGGCGTCGCGTACGCCTGTCGGTCGATGAAGGTGCACGGCCGGATCTACGTGCCCACCACCACCCCCAAACAGAAGCGCGACCGAATCCGTTGGCACGGCGGTGAATTCGTCGAACTCCTGGCGGTCGGCGACACCTACGACGCCGCCGCGGCAGCCGCCCAGGCCGATGTGCTGCGGACGGGCGCGGCCTGGATCCATGCCTTCGACGACGTCCGCACCGCCGCCGGTCAGGGCACCATCGCCCGCGAGATCGTCGAGCAACTCGGCAAGGTGCCCGACTACGTGATCGCGCCCGTCGGCGGCGGCGGCTGTCTCGCCGGCATCGCGTCCTACCTGCGCGCCATCAGCGATGAGGTGACGATCGTCGGCGTGGAACCGACCGGTGCGGTGTCGCTGGCCGCGGCCCTGGCCACCGGCGGCCCGTACACTCTTGGCTCCATCGACCCGTTCGTCGACGGTGCCGCCGTCAAACGCATCGGGAACCTGGGGTACCGGGTGATGTCCGGGCTGGGCGCCAGCGTCAGTGAACACACCGTGCTCGACGCGATCGGCATCACCTCCGGAGTGGACGTCAAACCGGCCGGACTGGTGACGCTGCCCGCCGGTGCCGCACACATCACCCACGTCGATGAGGGCGCGATCTGTTCGGCCATGCTCGGCCTGTATCAGAACGAGGGCATTATCGCCGAACCCGCGGGCGCCTTGTCGGTGACGGGTCTGAGCGAGGTGGACATCCCGCCGGGCGCGACCGTCGTGTGTCTGGTGTCCGGCGGCAACAACGACGTCTCCCGCTACGGCGAGATCATCGAACGATCCCTCGTCCATCAGGGCCTAAAGCACTATTTCCTGGTGCATTTTCCGCAGGAACCGGGCGCGCTGCGCCGCTTCCTCGATGAGGTACTCGGCCCCGACGACGACATCACCTTGTTCGAGTATGTCAAGCGCAACAACCGCGAGACGGGGGCCGCGCTCGTGGGCGTCCAGCTCGGTGCACCCGAGGGTCTTGCAGGTCTGATGGACCGCATGTCCCACTCGCGCCTGAACTGCGAACGCCTCGAACCCGGCACCCCCGCCTACGACTACCTCACCTGAACAAGTGAGGGCAGGAACGTTCATCGCGGCGACTGCTCGACGTGCTGTTACGTGAGCCGGTCATCGATTCAGACACGGCCGCAGCAGAATTGGGGATCGCTGTCGGCAACGTCGGCCGCACCGTGCAGCCCCTGGTCGAAGTCGGAATACTGCACGAGTTCACCGGTTTCAACCGCAATCGAATGTGGCACGCCAAGGAAGTCACCGACGCCCTCGACGCTTTCGCTACCAGGGCAGCGCGCCGCGCAGACTGACCGCGCTCGCATTCCCATCGTATCGTCGCACGGTCATCGTGAGCACTTGACATCAAGTGGACTTGAGGTTCTACGGTGGTGCACATGCCTGCTTTCGGAGAATCCGTGCTCGATGACCCCGCCGTGCTGAAATACCTTGACTCCCAAACGCTTGGCCGCCTCGCGACGGTCGACAAGTCGGGTGCACCCCAGAACTCCCCGGTGAGTTTCACGATCAATCATGAGCTGGGAACCATCGATATCGGCGGTTACACGATGTCAACGAGCCGCAAGTACCGCAACCTGGCCACCAACGACCGCGTCGCGTTCGTCGTCGATGACGTGTTCTCGGTGCGACCGTGGAAGGTACGGATGGTCGAGATCCGCGGCAGGGGAGAGCAGGTGCCCGGAACCACCTCCGAACCCGGCCACGACGACGCCCTCATCCGGGTCCACCCCGACCGTGTCATCGTCTTCGGCATCACCTCCGCCAGTACTGCGGAGTAGTTCGATGCCTGACGATGGCACGCTTTGTGCCGTTGTCCACGATCTGACCACCACTTCGGGGAGTAGATCCGCGGGCACGATGATCAGATCACCTTGAGCCTGGAGACCGTCAACGATCGGAATCGCGACGCTGCGGTCCAGGTGGTCGAGCACGTCTCGGCCGGATAGGTGGCTGAGGGCAGAGAGGGTCAGTGAATTCATTTGGTTACCTTGGTTTGTCGGAATGTGCGATCAGGTGCGGCGGACCAGCCGCGCGTAGTCGTCGCCTGCGATGCCGTAGGTCCAGCCGGCGGCGGTCAGGGCATCAGAAATATAGCGGGGGACGTAGAGTCCGTAGCGTCGTCGGCGGCCATCGCGCTCAACGGAACCGTTGTCCACCAGTAGGATTCGGAAGTCCTCAATCCATTTGTGGGGGTTTCCGTACAGTCTCAACGTGCAGCCCGGATTTCCGGGATCATGGGCGGCATCGAGCAAGGTGAGGCCGGTGGCGTCGATGTAGGTGTCCCAGCCGATTCTTTCGATCGCGGTCCGCCGGATTTCGACGTTGCGCTCGTCCCGTATTCGTTTCGCTGTCGGGTCGGTGACCACCCATTGCGGCACGATGGTGCCGTGAATCGCGAAAATGGTGAGACCATCCGCGAATTCGACCGCCGGACCGTTCTCGTGGTGCAGGCGTCGTTCGCCGTGGTAGTTGCCGGGGATCGGTTCGGTGTGCATGGCGACCGGGCGGTCTGCCATGACACACACGTTTGGTAGCGCCCACCACCAGCCCGTCGACGCAGTGACTGCGGTGAACAGGTCGAGGAAATGGTCGTCGTCGGGTTGGAATGTGATCAAGCCGTGTGCCACACCATCGATCAGGGTGGTCTGCAACGATTCCCACACCGTCACCTCGACGATATGACCTGGCGGGGCACCCCTTTCCATTGCCTCCAGAGGATCGGAGAATCGCGTCGCTTCGGTGGTCGACAGAGCTTCCAGCTGTTGGTGACCGCGGTGGCAGCCGCGCGTTCATCCGCTTGGTGGATTCTGCGATCAGCTCCGAAATCAACCCGCTCGGACTGGTGAAGACATCTGTCACACGGGCGGAGGGGTGATGTGTTGCAATAGTGTCGATCGCCGAGGCCGGAGACGGTACCCATTCGAATTGTGGTGGTGAACAACCGCATCGAGCATGAATCTCGATTGCTGCCGCCTCAGCGGCGCTGCGGTCGGCGGGGGCTGTACGCAGGCCGTAGTCCAGCCATTCGTCGCGGGTGGCGACGATCGCCTCGGTCAGCTCGGGAAACCGACTGGTGTGATCGGGGATGACGACCCATAATCGGGTCCGTGCGGCGCTCACGCGACGGTGGCGGTGTCCGCCTTTCCTGTAGTCATAGCGATTCACTGTACACCCGCACCGTCATGGCGTAAGGGCAACGGAGCGTCACGCATCCCGCGTCACGAAGTTTACGAGGCGGGAAGTGGCCGAGGTCAGCGGCGACGGCCGATGGCGACAGTGTGGGGGGCCAGGGCCAGGACGGTACCGGTTTCGTGGTAGTCGCCCCAGGCCAGGGCGACGCCGAGCTGGATCGGAACGCCCACGGGTGCGGTGCCGAGGTTGCACACGACGCTCCACGCACCCCGGTGCATCGCGAACCATTGCGCATCGGTGTCATAGGTGACCGTCACGGATTCGAACCGATCGTCGGCAAGGTCGGGCTCGTTGTGCCGCAATGAGATCAGGGATCCGTAGAAGTCGAGCATGGCGGCGTTCTCGGGGCGCGATGGCTCGCTCCAGTCGAGGGTGGAGCGCCGGAACGTCTCGGGATCCTGCGGATCGGGCACGTCGTCGGTGTGCCAGCCGTGTTCGGCGAACTCTGCCCGGCGGCCGTTGCGAACCGCGTCGCCGAGTTCCGGTTCGGGGTGGGAGGTGAAGTACTGGAATGGGGTTCGTGCCGCCCATTCCTCACCCTGGAACAGCATCGGGGTGAACGGGGAGAGCAGCACCAGCGCCGCCTTGATGGCGAGTTGCCCGGCGTTGAGGTAGGCGGTGGGCCGGTCGCCGATGGCGCGGTTGCCGATCTGGTCGTGGTTGCAGGTGAACACCACCAGCCGCGATGCCGGAACCTGATCGACCGGAATTGGCCGGCCGTGATGGCGACGGCGGAACGAGGAATAGGTTCCATCGTGAAAGAACCCACCGCACAGTACTTTTGCCAGACATTCGAATGATCCGAAATCGGCGTAATAGCCCTGTCGTTCACCGGACACCGCGGTGTGGATCGCGTGGTGCACGTCGTCGTCCCACTGGGCGTCGAGACCGAAACCGCCACCGGCCCGGGGTGCGATGAGCCGCGGATCGTTCAGGTCGCTTTCGGCGATCAACGACAACGGGCGGCCCAGCTCATCGGACAACTCGGCGACCCGCACCGCCAGCTCTTCCAGAATGTGTACGGCTCGATGATCCATCAGAGCGTGCACAGCGTCCAGACGCAGGGCGTCGGCGCCGAAATCGCGGAACCAGCGCAGTGCACTCTCGATGATGAACGCGCGCACCTCGTCGGAATCGGCGTCGGCGAGGTTGATCGTGGATCCCCAATTGTTCGCTCCGCCGGTGAAATACGGGCCGAATCGGGGCAGGTAGTTGCCGGATGGTCCGAGATGGTTGTACACGGCGTCGACGATCACCCCGAGCCCGCGGGCATGGCAGGCATCGACGAATCGGACGAAACCATCAGGCCCGCCGTATGGTTCGTGCACCGCGAACCAGCCCACACCGTCATACCCCCAGCCGTGATCACCGTTGAAGGCGTTGATCGGCAGGACCTCCACGAATCCGATGCCCAGGTGGACGAGATGGTCGAGCCGCTCGATAGCCGCATCGAAGGTGCCGCCCGGGGTGAAGGTGCCGATGTGCAACTCGTATGTCACCGCGCCATCGACGGAACGGCCCGCCCACGAGGTGGGAACCGGGGGAGTGTGCACCTGCGACCAGCCGTGCACGCCGTCGGGCAGGCGCAGCGAACGCGGATCTGGGACGGGGTCACCGCCATCGACGGCGAACGCGTACCGGGTTCCGTCGGCAGGCACGTCGAGGTCGCCGGCTGCTTCCGCGGGGACCGACCACCAGCCGCCGTCGTCGCGGACCAGGCTCACCACCTGAACCACGTCGGGACGCTCGACGTGCAGGTCGACCTGCTCCGCCGTCGGCCCCCATACTGCGATGTCGGCGATGGTTGCGGGAATCAGCGGATGCTCGGATGCGGAACTCACGACCCTCACGCTATGCGCACCAGGCGGTGGCCGCACGACGGGACGAGAACCGCCCGCCCGCGCGCGACGAACGCATATGTGTGTCGCCGGTTCGCGTGAGGGTGGTTTATGTCCGCTGGTTCAGGTGCGTTCCAGGATTGCGACGGGGGATTGGGCGCGCAGTTCGGATAGGGGTGCCGGGCCGGTGAACGTGCTGCCGGTGGCGGCGTCTTTCCAAGTGCCTTCCGGCAGTTGCACTGTGGTGTCCGACGGGTCGAGGCGATGAGTGCAGCGGCCCGTCACCACCACCACGTCCGGTTCGTCTCCGGAGCCGCGGGCAAAGGCGATCACATGGTTGGCGGCAGGGCCGTCGGCGGTCAGTGGCAGGTAGTTGCCGCCGGGACCGAACGCCGCCGGATGCCGGCCGCGCACCGATAAGGCGAGTCGCAGCAGCTCGGTCTTACGGTCCGGTGGTCGGGTGTAGTCCACGGGACGCCGATTGTCGGGGTCGACCAGCGAGTCGTCCCACCACTGCGTGCCCTGGTAGATATCCGGAACACCGGGACCCAAGACAGCTATCGCTTTGCGTGCCAATGATTCCTGAATCCAACCGGGGGCGATGAGGCCGACGAACGCACTGATCGAGGCTGCGACCTGCCCGGTGGTGACGGTGTTGATCCAGATGCCCAGACCGGTTTCGAAACCGTCGTCGACGGCCGTCCACGATGTCCCGATGCCGCCTTCGCGCGCGGCTTTGCGTGCGTAGTCCCGTAGCCTGCGGCGCAGCGCGGTATCGAGAACCGCTACCGGTACCCCCGCATCGTCGACCGGCCACACCCCGATGATGTTCTGCAACAAGAAGTATCCGGTCAGTGGCTCCGGCGGCGGGGCGTCACGCCACACTGTGCGCACCAGGATGCTCCAGCGACCGGGGACCTGCGCGATCATGGCGATCCGGGCGCGTACATCCTCGCTGCGCTTGGTGTCGTGGGTCGACGTCGCGGTCAGCGCCGCCGGCCAGTCGCGGGCCCGGGCGATATTGATACCGTGAAACTCGTTGGCGGACATCGAAGGATTGGCAGGATCGCCGCCCACCTCCTGCGCCGACAGTAGTCGAGCCGTCCGGTAGAAGATACTGTCCTCAACGCTTTTCGCGGTCACTGCACCGCACGTCTGGGCCAGCCGCGACGACACCCGGCCCGGTTGTGCGGTCAGGTCGGCGATGGTCGCAAGCGCACCGCTCAGATGCGGGTGGTCGGCCGCGACGCGGTCGGCGGCATACAGGAGGCGGGTCCGTAGCGACGGGTAGTCGGCCCGGTACACACCGAGCTCGGCTATCAGATGGGCTGTGGCGTCGGCGATCTCGCTGTCGGGGAGGCGCCGCTCGTCGGGTGGTGATGAGGCGATCGCCCGGATCAGCCGCCGATGCTCGGTGGGGAACATCTCCGTGACGGTGAGCAGTTTGCGGGAGTGTTCGGCTTCGGTGATCCACGCGGCGTCACCGGGATTCCCTACGACCCTGTCGTGGATCTCGGCGAGCTCGACGACGCCCGCCGACGGTACGAACACCGAATCGATGGTGCGCAACTGTTCGTAACCGGTGGTTCCGTCCACCGGCAGTGTCGGCTCCAGCGGTTCGTCCACCGCCAGCACCTTCTCGATGTAGATCAGCCGTTCATCGCCGAGAAGCTCGCGCAGATCCCGCAGATAGCCCTGCGGATCCCACAGCCCGTCCGGATGATCCACGCGCACACCGTCGATGAGGTCGGCCATCAGCAGCGCGGCGATCCATTCGTGGGTGGCGGCGAAGACCCGCGGCTCCTCCTGCCGCAGGCCGGCCAGCTCGTTGACGGTGAAGAACCTTCGGTAGCCGACGAGCCCGGAGTTCCACGGCACCAGCCGATAATGCTGACGTTCATGCACCTGCGAAGGTGTGCCGTCGCCGGTGCCCTCAGCCACCGGGAACGCGTGGTCGAAATACCGCAGCACCGTGCCATCGGGATCGAGCGTGAAATCGGACGGATCTGCGTCGGCACCGAGCACCGGCAACGCGATCTTGCCGTCGGCGCCGTTGTCGACGGAGAAATCGACGTCGAAGAAGTCGGCGAACTCCGACGCCGCGCCCTTGGCCAGGAGATCGGCGAACCATGGGTTGGCCATCGCGTCGGCCACACCGGTGTGATTGGGCACGATGTCGATGATGATGCCGAGGCCGAATTGAGTTGCGGCGCCGCGTAGCCGGGTCAGCCCGTCGAGACCACCAAGGATCTCCGCGACCTGCGGCGGCGGCACCCAATCGTAGCCGTGCGTCGATCCGGGCATCGCGGTACCGATCGGGGACAGATAAAGGTGGGAAACCCCGAGCCCCGCGATATGCGGGAGCACCCCGATCACCTCGTCGAATCCGAAATCTGGAGTCAACTGGATCCGGTAGGTGGCCACCGGCGACCGCGAGACCATCAGGCCGTCTTCCGCAGGACCAGAACAGACCTGCCGCGAACCGGCAGCGGTTCCTCCGCGCATCCCACCGCCGACGTGTCGCCGGTGGCATGCGCGGAGTCGAGCACCCCTTCCCAATTCAGCCCGTACCGCGACGACGGCAGATGGAAGTCGATCGTGTCGTGGTGGGCGTTGAAACAGATGAAGAAGCTGTCGTCGGTGATCTTGTTGCCGCGTGTGTCGGTTTCACCGATCCCGTCACCGTTGAGGAACACCGCGAGGGATTTGCCGAAGCCGCTGTGCCAGTCGTCGGTGGTCATCTCCTGCCCGGCCGGGGTCAGCCACGCGATGTCGAGTGTCTGGTCACCCCACCGGATCGGAACGCCGGCGAAGAACCGGCGTCTGCGCAGCACCGGATGCTTCGTGCGCAACGCGATGGCCTTGCGGGTGAAGGTGAGCAGGTCGCAGTTCTTTTCCGCCAGTGACCAATCCATCCACGCCAGCGGCGAATCCTGGCAGTACACATTGTTGTTG
>NZ_CALLZT010000180.1:0-3958 GCF_937858515.1 uncultured Gordonia sp.
CCCGGGCTGGTGTCGATCGCCGGCGGCAAGTACACCACCTATCGGGTGATGGCGGCCGACGCCGTCGACGCCTGCAACGACTACATCCCCACGCGGGTGGCCCACTCCATCACCGAGCGAGTGCCGCTGCTCGGTGCCGACGGCTACTTCGCCCTGGTCAACCAGTGCGAACATCTCGGCCAGCGATTCAACCTGCACCCGTACCGGATCCGCCGGCTGCTCAACCGTTACGGCTCCCTCATCGACGATGTGCTCCAGTACGCCGACGACGATCCGTCGCTGCTCGAACCGCTCGCAGTGGCCCCGCAGTACCTGCGCGTGGAAGTCGTGTACGCCGTGCGCAACGAGGCGGCACTGCATCTGGAGGACGTGCTGGCCAGGCGCACCCGGATCTCCATCGAATACGCGCACCGCGGTGTGGACTGCGCGCAGGAGGTGGCGGATCTGATGGCGCCGGCGCTGGGCTGGTCGGCCGAGGACATCGCCTACGAGGTGGACACTTACCGCGCCCGGGTGGAAGCCGAGATCGCCTCCCAGCGCGAACCCGACGACGCGTCGGCCGACGCCCTGCGTGCCTCGGCACCGGAGTCGCGGGGCCAGATTCTCGAGCCGGTGCCGGTCCCGGAGTAGGGGGGACGAAAGTCCCTTTGAGCTGCGAAGACCCTCCGCCGTAGGGGTCGTCGGGGATACGATTGACGGCGTGAGTTGGTCCGGCCTACCGGCCGGGTCGGCCGTTATCGTCGCTCACGGCCACGGGCGTCCGGAGACGTTCCCCGGTGTCCGCTCTCATCGATGACGAGTGGCACGACCAAGGAGGCGCAGCGATGACAGGCGAACCGATCACAGTGCTCAGCGACCAGGAATCCTGGGAGCTGCTGCAGTCGCAGGCCCTCGGCCGGATCGGGCTGAGCGTCGGCGGCGAACCCGACATCTTCCCGCTCAACTACGTCGTCGACGGCGAACGCGTCGTGTTCCGGACCGGTGAGGGCACCAAGCTCGCCGAACTGGCCATCAACGGCAACGTGGCCTTCGAGGTCGACAACTACGACGACGCCGGTGGGTGGAGTGTCATCGCGAAGGGAACGGCCGAGCGGCTGGAGTCGATGCGAGAGATCGACGCGGCAGACGAACTGCCGCTCAAACCGTGGGTGGCGACCATCAAGTACAACTACGTCGCGATCAACGTCTCCAGTATCAGCGGTCGGCGGTTCGTGTTCGGGCCCGAACCCGAGCGCTACCCGGTCTGAGAGATGGGCTGGCAGGTCGGGCAGAAGTAGATCGACCGGACCTGGTCCGGCGGGCCGAGCATCGTGCGCACGATCGGTGTTCGGCACCGTCGGCATGGTTTGCGGTCGCGGCCATACACCCAGAGGCGTGCGTTCGTGGACGTGTTGCCGGTGGTGACGCGGACCGTGCGGTCCTTGTTGGCCCACAACAGTCTTCGGCTCAGATCGACCATCGGCGCCACCTGTACATCGGCTACCGGGGTGGCGGGATGGACGCCGCGCAGGAAGCAGATCTCGCTGCGATACTCGTTGCCCACGCCGGTCATCAGTCGCTGATCGAGCAGGGCCTCGCCGATCGGGGTGTCCGGATGGGCGGTGATCCGGTCGGTCGCCTCCACCGGATCCCAGTCGTCGCCGAGGAGATCCGGTCCGAGATAGGCGAGCGTCGCATCGGGATCGGTGAGTAGCTCGACGATGCCCAGTTCGAATCCGACGGCCTCATATGTGCTGGTGCGCAGGATGATTCGCGCCTTGTGTGCGGGCTTGCGCCAGCGGGTGCCGACCCGGTGAATGTGCCACTCGCCCTCCATCTTCAGGTGCGTGTGGATGCTGACGGCCGGTTGCGTTGCGGTGGCGGCGATGTCGATGAGCAGGTGTTTTCCGCGTGATCGGACCGCGGCGATCGTGCGTCCGGACAGGTCTTTGGTTGCGAGCGCGGGCACACGGAACTGGCTGTAGCGCAATACTTCTCCATCGAGTGCACGGCGCAGCCGGCCGGCGGCCTGGTAGACCGTGTCACCTTCTGGCATGGGGGTTCTCCGGTGGTTTCGTCAGGGCGGCATCTCGCCGGACCCAACGCGTCCCTCGCTCCTTCGTCGCTTCGGCCTCAGGGATCAAGATGGTGGCTTGCGTTGGTGTCTTTTTGGTTTCGGGGATCAAATTGGTGGTTTGTGACCTTTGCTCTTTCGTCGCTTTGGTTTCGGGGATCAAGATGGTGGCTTGCGTTGGTGTCTTTTTGGTTTCGGGGATCAAATTGGTGGTTTGTGACCTTTGCTCTTTCGTCGCTTTGGTTTCGGGGATCAAGATGGTGGCTTGCGTTGGTGTCTTTTTGGTTTCGGGGATCAAGTTGGTGGTTCTGGGCGATGTGGTCGGCGGGAGGATTCTTGATCCCTGAGGGCGGTCGCGCGAGCTTGCGAGCCGACCGCGTCTCGAAGGGTCCGGTGACGGCTCGCGCCTGACGTTACGCATGGGTGCCGTACCGAAGTCGGATACCGCGGGGAGTGGTGGCGAAACCGGCGTCGACGAGGGCCTGGCCGAGGAGGGTACGTAGGGACGGGTGTCCGTCGATGTGGTCGATGGTCAGGCGTTCCACCCGGCCCGACCGGACGGTGGTCGCAAGTGCGTCGGCTGCGGCGCGGATAGTCGAGTCGTCGTCGGAGAATGTCAGGACCGTCTTGCCGCCGCGTTCGACGAACACCACCGGGCGACCGTCGAACAGGACGACCAGGGCGCCCGGTTTGCGGCCCGGCCGGTGGCCCTCCGCCGACGGCCACACCAGGGCGGCTCCATACGGATTCGCCGGATCGCAGGCGGCCAGCACCACCGCCTCTGGAGCCTTCTTGCTCCGATCGTCGTCGGTGTGCGAACGCAATTCGTCGACGGTGGCGGGACTGGCGAACTGCGCACCGCCCAGACCGTCGACGTAGTAGCCGCGCCGGACCTGACCGCTGTCCTCGAAGACGTGCAGCGCCTTGTAGATCCGGGAGAACCCGCCCTCGACGCCCTCTGTCATGACGCTGCCCTTGGTGACCACACCGTAGCGGCTCAGCAACAGCTCGCAGACGGTCTGGGTGACTACAGTGCTGTCTGCTGCCGTGGCGGGGGTGTGGCGCACCGCCAGGTACCAGCGGCCGCCCGCGGTCGGACTTGCGGGGCGTGAGAGTGACTGTTCGCCAAGGTATCTCGTCGACAGGCGAGACGCTCGCAGGCGCGGTGCGCGGCCCCGGCCACGGTGCGCCGGTGTTGCGGCGCGCTGCGTGGCGGTCCGGCGCGGGGACAACAGCGCCCGGACCGGGACGAACGAATCGTTGCTGATCTCACCGGCCCACACCAGATCCCATAGCGCCGTTTCGGTCTCGGATTCGCTCGTATCGAGATGCTCGGTGAGCTGCCCGAAGCGGAGTGCGCCGCCCGGTGCCAGGATCTCGCGGAGCCGGTCGTGGACGGCGGTGGTGTCGATGTCGGTGGGCGGTGCGAGTGTGACCGGGGCGATGTCGGCGGGATGGAGGCTGATCAGTCCGTCGGCACCGCCGATGCGGCCGTGTCCGGCCCACACCACCTCCCCGGACGACAACAGTTCGTCGAGCATCGTGGGGGAGTAGTCGGTGATTCGTGACGGCAGGATCAGTGACTCCCATGCCGACGCGGGCAGTGGGTAGCCGGCGAGTTGGTCGATCACCGATGCCACCCCGTCGATGCCGCGCAGGCGGTCCGGGCCGCTCACGTGCTGCCAGTTGGTGAGGAAGCGGGCGAACGTGTCGGTGGGGACGGGGGCGACGTCGGCGCGGATCGCGGCCAGGGATTCGCGGCGGATCTGGGCCAGGACGTCGGAGTGGCACCACTGGGTACTTGGTGCTGCGGTTGCGATTGGTGTGGTTGCGTCAGGTGTGTCGTCTCGCCGGACCCTTCGTGACCCTCGCTCCTTCGTCGCATCGGCCTCAGGGATCAAGATG
>NZ_CALLZT010000181.1:0-9483 GCF_937858515.1 uncultured Gordonia sp.
TCTCCTCCGGGACCGCGATCTTCAGACCCTGCCGCTGCTCCACCGTCCGCACGAAATTGCCGGCATCGAGCATCGAATCGAAGGTGCCGGTGTCGAGCCACGCGGTGCCGCGCGGCAGCACCTTGACCGCCAGCTTGCCCCGCTCCAGATAGTGCGAGTTGATGTCGGTGATCTCATATTCGCCACGCGGGCCGGGTGTGAGGCCGCGCGCGATCTCGACCACGTCGTTGTCGTAGAAGTAGAGTCCCGGCACCGCGTAGTTCGACCTCGGATTCCGCGGCTTCTCCTCCAGCGACCTGGCCACACCGTGTTCGTCGAAGTCGACCACCCCGTAGGCGCCCGGATCGGCCACCCAGTAGGCGAAGATCGCGCCGCCGTCGAGTCCGTCGAAACCCCGCAGTTGGCTGCCCAGGCCCGGGCCGTAGAAGATGTTGTCGCCGAGGATCAATGCCACCGACTCGTCACCGATGTGGTCGGCGCCCAGGACAAACGCCTGCGCCAGGCCGTCGGGGGACGGCTGTGTCACATACGAGAGGTTGATACCGAACCGGTCGCCGGTGCCCAGCAGATGCCGGAACGCGGCCGCGTCGTGCGGGGTGGTGATGATCAGGATGTCGCGGATCCCGGCCAGCATCAGCGTCGCGAGCGGGTAGTAGATCATCGGTTTGTCGTAGACGGGGATGAGCTGTTTGCTCACCCCCTGCGTGATCGGGTGCAGCCGCGATCCCGTTCCACCTGCCAGAATGATTCCACGCACGAGGGCCAGCGTAAGGCATGACCGGTCCGGCCATCGGTACCCTGGGGCCCGACAGCAACGGGCGGGAGAGGGTTTCGAATGCGCATACTGGTCACCGGGGGGGCGGGGTTCATCGGCGGCAACTTCGTGCTGCGCACGCTCGCGACCCGGCCCGACGCCGAGATCACCGTCATCGACAAGTTCACCTACGCCGCCAACCCGGCCGCCCTCGACTCCGTCGCCGACCGGATCTCCCTGGTCAAGGCCGACATCGCCGATACCGAGGTGGTCGACGAGTTGGTGGGCAAGACCGACCTGGTTGTGCACTTCGCCGCCGAATCGCACAACGACAACGCCCTGGCCGACCCGACGCCGTTCGTGCAGACCAACCTGATCGGTACGTTCGCGCTGCTCGAAGCGGTACGCAGGCACAAGGTGCGCTACCACCACATATCCACCGACGAGGTGTACGGCGACCTCGAACTCGACGACCCGGCCCGCTTCACCGAGGCCACCGCCTACAACCCGTCGAGCCCGTACTCGGCCACCAAAGCCGGCAGCGACATGCTGGTGCGGGCGTGGGTGCGCTCGTTCGGGATCGCCGCCACCATCTCCAACTGCTCCAACAACTACGGGCCGTACCAGCACGTCGAGAAGTTCATTCCCCGGCAGATCACCAACGTGTTGTCGGGGGTGCGGCCGCGGCTGTACGGCGACGGACGCAATGTGCGCGACTGGATTCACGTCGATGACCACAACGACGCCGTGTGGGCCATCATCGACCGCGGCTCGATCGGGGAGACGTACCTGATCGGCGCCGATGGCGAGGTGGACAATCGGGCCGTCGTCGAAACCGTCCTCGACCTGCTCGGACAGCCTCGGGATGCGTTCGATTTCGTCACCGACCGGCCCGGCCACGACCGGCGCTACGCCATCGACCCCACCCGGCTGCGCACCGAACTCGGCTGGACCCCGCAGTACGTCGACTTCCGCTCCGGCCTGGCCGCCACCATCGACTGGTACCGCGCGAACCCCGGCTGGTGGGCGTCCAGCAAGGTGGCGGCCGAGGCGCAGTACGCGAGAACCGAGCGCGTCCTGTGACGGTTGCGTCATGGCTGTCGGGTCACCGGACCCTTCGTGACGCTCGCTCGTCCCTCGCATCGCCCTCAGGGATCAAGAAGGCCATCACGCGACCTCATAAATCACACAACCGGCGCAACCAGACATCTTGATCCCTGAGGCCAGCGACACAGGCACCTAACGAATCCACCTCAGCCAGGGCAAATCACACAACCGGCGCGACCAGACATCTTGATCCCTGAGGCCGATGCGAGGGACGAGCAAGGGTCTCGAAGGGTCCGGTGAGACAGGCGCCTGACGAATCCACCTCGGACCGGTCAGTCGAGGGGGACCACCTGGTCCAGGAAGTCGACCTGGTCGGCGATGACGGCCTCGAAGGCGTCGCCGACGTAGATGTCGAAGTGGCCCTCGTCGTAGCGTTTGAGGGTGACCTTCGGGTTGGACTCGGCGGCCTTGATCGTCGGGCCGGCGGGCGCCACGGAGTCACGGTCGCACACGCACACCAGCGTCGGGGCGTGCGCCTTGCGCAGGGCGCGGGCGGGTGACAGCAGCGGGATGACCAGGCCGATGCGGGCGGCGACGGCATTGGTGAAGTCGTGGCCGTCGGGCACCAGGGCCAGGTAGCCCTCCGTCACGTCGGGGGCGGTCATCAGGGCCGTCGTGCCGGGATCGCCGGCCAATGCGACCCGGACCGGGCCGCGGCGCGCGACGGCCGAGATCACGTCGGCGACGGCCAGCGCCGTGACCCTCGCCACGACCAGCGGTTCCATCACCCGCAGCGACGCCAGCCCGCTGGTGAACGGGCACTGCGAGATCACCGCGGCCACATGTTGCCCGGCACCCACCGCCAAGACATGACCGCCGCCGAACGAGGTGCCCCACAGCACCACCCGCGAGCCGTCGACCTGCGGCAATGACCGCGCGAACGCGATCGCCGCCGACCAGTCGGCGCGCTGGCGGCGCACCGAGAGCAGTCCACGCGGCTCGCCGTCGCTGTCGCCGAAGTGCCGGTAGTCGAACACGAGGCACGCGTAGCCGGCGTCCGCGAAACGTTCGGCGAACGCACCCAGACGCATGTGCCGGACCCCGCCCAGACCGTGCGCCATCACGATGATCGGCGGGCGGGCACCAGCATCGGGCTCGTACAGCCAAGCCCGGCAGGTCACTCCGCCGGAGGTGAACTCGACGTCCGAACGCTTCATCACATCACTCCCCGACCGACCACCACATACCGAACTCACACCCTACGCCGAGCAGGTTGACAGTGATCGCACCCATGGCACGCCTACTCTGGATAACCATGCGAGTACTAGTGAGCGGCGGCGCCGGCTACATCGGGTCCCACACTGTGGTGCAGTTGGCCGGGGCCGGGCACGACGTGGTGGTGGTCGATGATTTCAGCAATTCCAAACCGACCGTCGTCGGCAGGCTCGAAGCCCTCACCGGCACGTCCATCCCGGTGCACGGTTTCAACCTCACCGACCCGGACAAGACCGAACAGTTCTTCGCCACCGAGCCGATCGACGCGGTCATCCACTTCGCCGGATTCAAAGCCGTCGGCGAGTCGGTGGCCAAACCGCTCGACTACTACCAGAACAACCTCGACTCGACGTTCTCGCTGCTACGGGCGATGAACGCGCACGGCGTGCGGCGGCTGGTGTTCTCGTCGTCGGCAACCGTGTACGGCGCTGAGCCGGTACTGCCGATGACCGAGGACCTGCCCACGTCGGCGACCAACCCGTACGGGTGGACGAAGGTGATGATCGAGCAGGTGCTGCGCGATGTGGCCGCCTCCGACGACGCCTGGCGGATCGCGGCGCTGCGCTACTTCAACCCGGTCGGTGCCCATCCGAGCGGCACGATCGGTGAGGACCCGAGCGGTATCCCCAACAATCTGATGCCGTTCGTCGCGCAGGTGGCGGTCGGCCGGCGCGACAAACTGTCGGTGTTCGGCGACGACTACGACACTCCCGACGGCACCGGCGTGCGCGACTACATCCACGTCGACGACCTCGCGGCCGGTCACATCGCCGCCCTGGACCGGATCTCCGCCACCGACGAACCGTTCTCGGTATGGAATCTCGGTACCGGGCAGGGTGTTTCGGTGCTTGAAGTGATCACCGCGTTCGAAAAGGCAAGCGGGCGGCCGATTCCGTACGAGATCGCCCCCCGACGGGCCGGTGACATCGCCGCCTCATACGCCGACGCTGCCCGCGCCAATAACGAATTGGGTTGGGCCGCAACCAAAACCATCGACGATATGTGCGCCGACACCTGGCGCTGGCAGTCGGCCAATCCCAACGGCTACCCCGACGCCTGACCCCGACCCTCCTATACCCGTCCCCGCAGCACGTCGTCGTCGACCTTGTAGACGCTCACGTTGCCCCGGTGGAATACCTTGGCCAACCCGGGCGGGGTGTGGCGCCGCAACGCAAGGAACGGGTCGCCCTTGCGCCGGTGGTCGGGTTCGGGGACGCCGTTCTGGAACTCCCAGTAGCTCGGCGGGCTGTCGATGACGAAGCGGATGTGCATGTCGCGGACCAACTGGTCGACGTGCGGGTCGCGGCCGATGTTCGGGGTGCCCCAGTACACCTGACGCTGGCGCGGGGACCACTTGTTGGCGCGGTAGAACGGGAACAGCGGGGTGAGCCCGGTGACCGGATAGATCCAGCCGGTCCCCTGATCGAGATTGTTCAGGATCAGCGACCCGCGGGCGCCGGGCTGCTCGGCGAGCCAGTGGTAGGCGGCGAGGTCGTCGGGACCGATGCGTTTGGGAGTGCGCTGGCGTGCGGCGGTGAAGGAATTGTCGTGGTAGCTGCCCACCGCGACACCCGCGATCACCGCGACCACCAGCACGAATGCCGCCGGAACCGCCCACATCCGCAACGGTTCTCGATGTCGCCACCGCTCGACTGCCCACAGCACCACGACCCCCACGCAGACACCCGCGGCGGCCGCCGAGAACATCGCCACCACGAACGTCAGCCGGTGACCGGAGTTGTAGAAGTAGCCACCGAACGCGCTCAGCACACCGTCGAGCGGGCCGAGCGGTACCACGGAATTGGCGGTGACCAGGACGAACAGCGCCCACGTCGCCAGCGCCGACCAGCATCGCCACCCCGCCAGCACGATCAGTCCGAGCAGCGTCGGGAGCACCAGCCACCACAGCGGATAGCGATGCTCGAGGGGGGCGGTGCCGTTGAACACGGCCTGTCCCAGCGCCTGCCACACGGTCGCGGTGTCGTCGCGGGATTCGAACCCGGACAGCTCGTTGTTCTCGGCGATCTTGGTGGTGCCGTAGATGACGGGGGCGATCAGCACCAGCGCCGTCGCACCGATCAACGCCAGCGTTCCGGTAGTACGCAACCGTCCGGTCGCCTCGATCAGCCACCACAGCCCGACGATCACCGCGACCAGGATCAGGCCTGACGGATGGGTCGCGGTGACACCGGAGATCGCGAGCGCGGCCACCGCGATGCGTCTGCGGTCGCGGGTCGCGCCGATCGTCAGGACCGCGGCGATCGGCGCCATCGACACCCCCACCGCATTCGGCACCGACGTCGTGGCGACCTCCACGTACGGCAGCGACGGGAACAGCGCCGACACCGCGGCGGCGATCCCGGCCACCTGCGCCGACGGCGTCGGGGCCAGCCGATGCCGGGCACACCAGTAGGCCAGGGCGGCCACCCCGAACGGCACCGTGACGGCCAGGACCGCCGGTGAATAGGTGTTGTACTGCTCGACCGGATTGGTGCCGGTGACCGGCATCAGCACCGCGCCGAGCGCGTGCCAGGTGTTGGGGTAATAGTTGAAGCCGTGGGTGTCGACGTTCATCAGTTCGCCCATGCGCAGCGACGACGCCACCCCGGTCTCGCCGATGAATCGCAGCGAGCTCGCATGCCACAGCGCATCCCACACCTGGGTTATGTTGTTCAGCCCGGCGAATCTGGCGTTGACGATCGGGCGGACGCAGGTGACGACGATCGTCACCGCGGCCAGGCCGACACCTGCGGCCACCGCGAGCAGGCCGGACGCGTCCGGCACGGCGTCGTGACCCGGTAGCGCCGGTGGCCGGTTCCGGCGGGAGGCCACGCGGGCACCCAGCAGGCAGACCGCCGGGGTCAGCCCGAGCGCGGCCAGGGCTGTCGGCAGGTTCCACGGCACGTCGGCCAACCCGAGCAGCACCGACCACAACCCGACGATCGCGAACGTGACGGGCGGCCCGGCTGCGACGGCCACCGGCCACGGCAGATGCAAGGCACGGCCGGTGAGGGCGCCCGGCACCACCACCGCCACAGCGGTCACCACGGCCACCCACGCCGCCAACAACATCGGGATCCTCCTTCGGCAGCCCCGTCCGGCTACCGCAGGCTACTCCGCGACAGCGCGCACGTCGGTGACCCGGACGTGCACGGGGTTGAGCCGATGCGCCGCGACCACCACGACGAGGCTGGTCAACGCGGCGCCCACCCCCACACCGAACATCATCGGGTAGGTGACCGACGGCCAGGTCTCGGAGATGAACGCCAGCAGCATCGGCATCGCGAAACCGAGGTAGGTGGCCGAGTAGAACACCGCGGTCAGGCCGGCCAGGTTGTCGGGTGTGGCCAGTTGCTGCACCTCCAGCAGACCGGACAGGACGGCCATTCCGTAACCGCAGCCCAGCACCGCGGCGGCGACCAGGGCGACCCAGATCGACAGCGTCCGGGCGGTGAGCACCGACAGCCCCATTCCCGCGGCCACCAGGACCAGCGCGAGCACCGCGCCGCGGACCGTGCCGGGCCGGGCGATGTGCCGCCCGACGACCTGGATGCCGAAGCCGACACCGAGCCCCAACAGGCAGCACAGCCCGGCGAACGCGATCGGGGCGCTCGAGGTCTTGTCGGTCATCAGTGACGGGATGATCGCGTAGGCCGTCGCGCAGGCCCCGAACACCCACGGCGCGACCGGCAGGACGATGAACAGGAACCGCGGATGCGCGAGGCCGGTGATCGGCAGGTCGTCGACGAGGCTGCCCGCGGACCTGTTGCGCGGCCGGGTCTCGGGTGCTCGCGGCAGCAACGCGAGCGCGATCACCGACAGCGCGATGTTGACCGCGTAGGCCAGCACGTGCGGCCAGGGTGCCCATTGCGCGAGCACCGCGGCCAGCCCGGCACCCAGACCGAAACCGGCGGTCAGGCTCATCGCGGCGCGTGTCGCCGCCCGGTTTGCGGCGCCCTCGCGGCGGCTGATCTCGGCGATCCAGCTGCCGCCGACGGCCATCGACAGGCCCAGCGCCACGCCACTGAACACGCGGCCGAGCGACATCAGGGTCAGCGATTGGGAGCCGAGCGCGAGCAGCACCGAACCGAGGGCGGCGAAGACCGGTGCCGGGAACATCAGGGGACGACGGCCCAGCCGGTCCGACAGCGGGCCGCCGATCAGCAGTGCCGGAACGATCCCCAGCACATAGGTGAACAGCAGGCCGTCTACGGCGACGTCCGAGAGTGATCCGTCCTGGCGGTACATCACCAGCAGCGGAGTGAACTCGTTGCCGCCCCACGCCGACGCGAACACGGCGAGGGAGACGGGGATCCAGCGGCCGGTTCCGGGTGCGGTGCTGCCGGGCGTCGAGGTCGACAGCGCCTCATCCGACTTGGACACGACTTGAACTGTAGATCGCTCGCCAGGTGCTTTGCCACCGTGAATGCAGGGAGGCCTGCACACCGGACCAGCGGGAAGTGCGATAATCACATCCGCGATGCGACGCGCATCACACGCGCACACGCACACCATGCGAGCCCACCCACGCTCAAACGCACACGCGAGCAGCGGCAATGCGAGAAGTCCGCAGCACAGCCGTCATCGCGCACTGACAGACTCGCCCCCGGGCCCAACCAGGGGCGAGAACAGTAGTCCGGTGCACACCGGACCTTGAGGGAGGACCACCGTGACCAGCACGGCCAGCAACAACTCTGCATCCGACGCCACGACCGGGGCGCCCGGGCAGCCGACGATCGCCGAACTGCCCATCACCGACGACGAGATCTTCCTCGCACACGTCGGCGGCAAACTGTCCGTCGAACTGCGCTCGCCGATCGACACCCAGCGCGACCTGTCCATCGCCTACACGCCCGGCGTCGCGCAGGTCTCCCGCGCCATCGCCGCCGAAACCGAACTCGTCGACAAGTACACCTGGACCGAACGGCTCGTGGTGGTCGTCAGCGACGGGTCGGCGGTGCTCGGCCTCGGCGACATCGGCCCCCGGGCCTCGCTGCCCGTCATGGAAGGCAAGTCGGCGCTGTTCCGCTCGTTCGCCGGCCTCAACTCCATCCCGATCGTGCTCGACACCAAGGATCCCGACGAGATCGTCGAGACCCTGATCCGGCTGCGCCCGAGCTTCGGCGCCGTCAACCTCGAGGACATCTCCGCGCCGCGCTGCTTCGAGATCGAACGCCGCGTCGTCGAGGCCCTCGACTGCCCGGTCATGCACGACGACCAGCACGGCACCGCCATCGTGACCCTGGCCGCACTGCGCGGGGCGGTCACGGTCCTCGGCCGCGACATCGCCGACCAGAAGGTCGTCATCTCCGGTGCCGGTGCGGCCGGTGTGGCCTGCGCCAACATACTGCTCGCCGCCGGTGTGAAGGACATCGTCGTCCTCGACTCCAAGGGCATCGTCAGCCGGGACCGCGACAACCTCAACGAGTTCAAGGAAGAACTGGCCGGACGTACCAATCCGCGTGAGCTGCGCGGCGGACCCGCCGAGGCCCTCGCCGGAGCCGACGTGTTCATCGGGGTGTCCGCGGGCACCATCGCCGAAGAACTCATCGCCACCATGGCGCCCGACCCGATCATCTTCGCGATGTCCAACCCGGACCCGGAGATCCGTCCCGAGGTGGCCGCCAAGTACGCGGCGATCGTCGCCACCGGCCGCAGCGACTTCCCCAACCAGATCAACAACGTGCTGGCCTTCCCGGGCGTGTTCGCCGGAGCGCTCGACGCCGGCGCCAAGCGGATCACCGAGGGGATGAAGATCGCCGCAGCCGACGCCATCCTGTCGGTGGTCGCCGACGACCTGCGTCGCGACCAGATCGTCCCCAGCGCACTCGACCGCCGGGTGGCACCCGCGGTGGCCGCGGCCGTCGCCGAGGCCGCCCGTGCCGAGGGCGTCGCCTGACGGTCCGGTTGTAGTTCAAGAACCGCCCCCGATCGGGTTGCTGCTGCGTATGTGCATCAGTGCCCTGCTCGGGGGTGGTTTTTGTTCAGGTCAGGCCGAGTTCGGCGGCGATCTTGCTGATCGCGTTCGCCAGGTCCACGTCCAGTTCGGTGAGCGCGCCCACGCTGTGGGTCATCAGCGCCAGATACACGCTCGAGTACCGGATGTCGATGTCGGGGTGGTGGTTCAGATCCTCGGCGGCATCAATGATGCGCGCCACGAACTCCCCTCCCCTGACCATGTTCGACGTCGCATAATCGGCGACCAGCATCCCGTCGGCCACCTGCCAGGGCTCCGCGACGGACGACGCTGCCTCGCGTTCGGAAATCGGTAAAGCGGACATGTCCATAAGGGTGCCCTAACGCCCCCTGGCATTGGAAGCGCGCCACGCGGGCCCGTTTTTGTTCCGGCGTCGCCAGTCGCTACACTCGTACCCGCTGCCCAGCGCAGCACGCCGCCTTAGCTCAGT
>NZ_CALLZT010000182.1:0-4539 GCF_937858515.1 uncultured Gordonia sp.
GTGGGGGCGGACAAGCCTTCGCATTGATGATTCAGTTTGTCCGCCCCCACGATCTCGGTATCACAGTGGGGGCGGACAAGCCTTCGCATTGATTCGTTCGAGGTGGTTACAACATGCGTGGATGGTCGCCGGACCCAACGCGTCCCTCGCTCCTTCGTCGCTTCGGCCTCAGGGATCAAGATGTATGGTCACCATCAACAAGCACGACAAGATGTGTGGTCACCATCAACGATCAAGATGTGTGGTCGTGGGTGGCTTCTTGATCCCTGAGGAGGGTCGCGCGAGCTTGCGAGCCGACTCGTCACGAAGAGTCCGGCGAGATGGGGCTCCCAACCGGTGAGAACCGTTCGCGGAGGGCGGTTTTGTTGACCTTGCCCATGGGCAGGCGTGGGAGGGTGTCTGTGAACTCCAGCTGTTCGGGGCATTTGAAGCGGGCCAGGCCGGCGGTGTGGCAGTAGGTACTCAGGGCGTCCAGGGTGAGCTCGGAGCCGGGGGCGAGAACCACTATGGCGCAGGTGCGTTCACCGGTACGGGAGTCAGGTAGGCCGATGACGCTGGCGTCGGCGACGGCGGGGTGGGTGAGGATGACCTCTTCGACCTCGCCGGCGGAGATGTTTTCGGCGTTGCGGATGATGATGTCCTTGCGACGGCCGTCGATGTGGATGTGTCCGAGGTCGTCGATGGATCCGAGGTCGCCGGTGCACAGCCAGCCGTCGTCGTCGAGTGCCCCGGTGTTGAGGGATTCGTCGATGTAGCCGGAGAACAGTTGTGGGCCTTTGAGTCTGAGCTCGCCGTCGACTATACGGACCTGTACTCCGGGCATGGGCGGGCCGACGGACCGGCCGACGTCGGGGTCGTCGAAGCTCTGGCTGGTGGCGACGGGGAACTCCGTCATACCCCAGGCGTCGACGACCGCACCGTTGACCCCGAACACCTCCCGGAGTTCACGTTGCACCTCTTGCGGTGTGGGTGCGCCGCCGGCGATGAAGCCGCGCAGGTTCGGGAACAGCTGCGAATTACCGTGGGCTCGCTGGGCTGCGATGTAAGCGTGGAAGAAAGGCATCGCCGAACCGAGATTGGTGCCGCCGTGCGCGGCCATCCGGTACGGGGTGACCGCCGGGTCCCAGGTGTCGAAAAGCACCAGACGGCAACCGGTTCGGAGGGCGGCGCTGAGCATGGCGACGCCGCCGATGTGCGCGAGCGGCCACGGGATGGGCAGCACCGACGAGGTGTCGGTGCGCTGGCCGTCGGTGATGCCGTTGGAGGAGGCGATCACCGATCTGTCGGTGTGCTTGACACCTTTAGGTGCGGCGGTGGTGCCGGAGGTGTAGTAGATCCACCGGACCCGCGGGTCATCCGAACCTGACAGTGGTGGTGGAAGTTTCGCCGGATCACCGACCGGAATACGCAGGCCGGCGTCAACGGAGCCGAAGTCGAAGTCGAGTACCAGCGCATGACGGTCGGGGTGACGGACGATGAACGCGTCGGCGATGTCGGCGTGCCGATAGCCTTTCCATGACTCCGGCACGATGAGCAGAGTGGTGCCGACCTGTTCGAGCATGAACTCGACTTCACGCTCACGCAGTAGCGCGATGATCGGGTTCTGCACCGCTCCCAGCCGTGCACATGCCGCCATGAGGACGGCGGCTTCGAGAGTCGTCGGCAGCTGCCAGCTCACCACGTCACCGGCCGCCACACCGCGTTCGGCGAGGCCCGCCGCCGCATTCTCTGCCGCATCGCGGAACTGCGCCGCGGTGAGACTCCGTCCGTGGTCGTCGGCGAGAATCACCAGTTCGGGGCGGAGCTGCGCGGACTGTTCGACGAGGTCCCAGAGGCCGCCGATCTCGTCGGTCCCGATGACGCCGCGACGGGAGACGGGTGCCGGTGCGCCCGAGACGCTGTCGGTGACGGAACGTGTGGCCATACCGTCAACTCTTACATGACGATGCACCTTACCGAAAGGCTATCGATATGCCGGTGCGCACTCGTCATGAACCACCGACCGCGTGGCCGGGCGGTACGGTTGTCCAATCCGCATCAGCAGAATGGAGAATGGAGAATGACGACCGCGCAGACCGCGCTCCACGCGAGCTACCGTCTGCGTCCGTCGTGGACACCCCGGTACCAGCCCGACGTGTACGTGGCGGCGTCGCTGGACAGGCTCGACGGGCCGGTCGATGGCCTGCACGACCCTCCCGTCAATCTCTACTGGCAGCCGGGGAGACTCGACTTCGCCGATACCGACGACATCCGGCGGTTCTACTCGTCTGCACTCACTTCGACCAGCACACCCGCGCAGTTGTCGCAGTGGATCAACCGGGATGCACTCGTCTCACAGTGGCGGCACCTGTCGCTGCCACCGCGGGTGCGTCGGGCGTGGGAGACGCTGCATCCGGCCCTGAGGGAAGGAACTGACACCGTGGACGACTTCGCCTCCATACAGGACGCGATCCTGAGCGTGATCGCCGAGCACGGTTTCGCGCTCGCCGGTGGCTCCGCGCTGATCGATTACGACATCGTGTCCCGCGACACCGATGACATCGACGCATTCAACAATCGGTGGGACGCCGAGGCGTTCATCGCCGCCCAAGCGGCAGTACTCGATGTCTGCTCCGACCGAGGCTGGGACGCGGCCGTCGTCGGAAACGAGGATTTCCGCAAGCAGATCGCTATAGGCACCGGCGGGGACCGACCGATCGTCGTTGACATGGTGTACTACGAACGCTCGCAAGATCCGGAAATCCGCGCGGGCGGTGGACTTCGACTGATCTTTTCCGACGTTGTCGGCGGCAAGGGCGTGGCCGTCGCCGAATCGGCACGGGGCCGCGACTTCGATGATCTGGCAAGGATCGTCAGCACCGACGGGTGGTCACTCGGGCGCGTCGAACAGGCGATGACCGCGATCAAGTATGCAGACAAGATTCCCGAATTCCGTACCAATCTCGAGCGATTCCGGACCGGTGAATTTGATGACGATATTCGACGGTCCGGATTCGACCCGGCGTTCAGTCACGGCGTACTGGACTGATCTGACGGAAGGTCAGTCGGCTTTGCGGAAGGAGTTCATTGTTTTTTCGACCTCCCAGAAGGCGCGGATGGCGGCGAGTTTGCCGTAGGGGGCGGCTCGGTAGGTGAAGACTCCGCGGGATTCTGTGATGTGGCCGGCGATGTGGGTCACGATGGTGCCGATGTAGGCCACCTCGTTGCCACAGATGATCTCCTCGTCGAACCGGAAGTCGATGCTTTCGGTGGTGGCGATCGATTTGTCCCAGAATCCGGCGATCGCCTCGTGACCGTGAAAGCCGGTGCCGTCGGGGTCGAACATGGACGGGCCCACCGGATCCTCCACTGAACCGTCGGCGGCGAAATTGGCGACCCAGCCATCCTTGTCGCGGGCGGCGACCAGTTCCCGCGAACGCCGCCCGGCAACGACCGCGGGATGATTCTCGCGGTCGATACCGATATAGGCGGGCGAATCGGTGGAGGCGGTCACGCCTGTGTTCCGTAGTCCACGCGCATCTCCTTGACGCCGTTGATCCAGCCGTGGCGCAGGCGTTTGGGCTGTTCGAGGCGGCTGATGTCGGGAACGAGGTCGGCGATCGCGTTGAACATCAGGTTGATCTCCATCCGGGCCAGATTGGAGCCGACGCAGAAGTGAGATCCGTTGCCGCCGAAGCCGACATGCGGGTTGGGGTCGCGCAGGATGTTGAACGAGAACGGATCGTCGAACACGTCTTCGTCGAAGTTGGCCGAGGCGTAGAACATTCCGACACGCTCACCCTGCTTGATGTCGACGCCGCCGACCTGGAGATCACGCTTGGCAGTGCGCTGGAAGGCGTTGACCGGAGTACCCCAGCGGACGATCTCGTCAGCGGTGGTGTCCGGGCGCTCGCGCTTGTACAACTCCCACTGATCGGGGTTGTTGAAGAAGGCGTTCATGCCGTGCGAGATGGCATTACGGGTGGTCTCGTTGCCGGCCACGGTCAGCAGGATGAAGAAGAACCCGAACTCGGCCTCGTCGAGGTGCTGGCCCTCAAGGTCGGCGTTGACCAGGATGCTGACGATGTCGTCGGTCGGGGTCTTGCGCCGGGTTTCGGCCATGTTGTAGCCGTAGCCGAGGATCTCGGCCGAGGCCATCTGCGGGTCGACATCGGCGAATTCCGGATCGTCGGTGTTGAGCATGCCGTTGGACCAGTGGAACAGCTTGCGCCGGTCTTCCTCGGGCACGCCGAGCAGGTCGGCGATGGCCAGCAGCGGCAGGTCGACGGCGATGTCGTCGACGAAGTCGCCGGTGCCCTTGGCCGCGGCCTCGGACACGATACGGCGGGCCGCGGCATCGAGCTTGGCTTCCAGCGACTTGACCGCACGCGGGGTGAAGGCCTTGGAGACCAGGCGGCGCAGACGGGTGTGCTCCGGCGGATCGTGGTTGATCAGCAGGGCCTTGGTGACCTCGATCTGATCGGGTTCGATGGCGTCGTCGAAACGCATGATGACGCCGTTGGTGTTGACGGCCCAGTCGTCGTTGTTCTTGGAGATCTC
>NZ_CALLZT010000183.1:0-20170 GCF_937858515.1 uncultured Gordonia sp.
CGCCGGGTTCCGGCCCACCGGCGATCACTACGGCCGCACCCCCACCGACCTGCTGATGCAGGCCCAGTGTTCGGGCAAGGTGCCGATCGTGACCGCGGTGCTCGGACCGTCGGCCGGGCATGGCGCGCTCGTGGCGCCGGTCTCGGACTTCCGGGTGATGAGCAGCCAGGGGGCGATCTTCACCGCGGGTCCGCCGGTGGTCCGCGCGTCGACCGGCGAGGAAGTGACCAAGGAAGACCTGGGCGGCCCGAGCGTGGCGATCCCGAGCGGGGTCATCCACAACCACTACGACGACGACCTGACCTGCCTGAATGAGGTGCGGCGCTACCTGTCGTACTTCCCGCCGAGCGCCTGGTCCTATCCGGTGCCCCGCCCGGACGACGAGGACGATCCGGAGGTGACCGGCCCGCGCGATTCGTCCGAACTGCTCGAGGTGGTCTCGCGCGACAACCGCCGCGTCTACGACATGCACGATGTTCTCGACGTAGTCCTCGACACTGACGACTGGATGGAGATCCAGCCCAAGTTCGGGCCCGCGGTCATCTGCGCGTTGGGGCATCTCGGCGGACATCCGGTGGCGGTGGTGGCCAATCAGCCGCAGGTGCTGGCCGGGTCGATCGACGCGGCCGCCGCGGACAAGGCGGCGCATTTCATCCAGGTCGCCGACTCGTTCCATCTGCCGCTGATCTTCCTCGCCGACAACCCGGGCATGCTTCCGGGCAGCAAGTCCGAACGCGAGGGTGTGCTGCTCGCGGGCGGCAAGATGTTCGCCGCGCAGACCACCGCGACCACCCTGAAACTGCACCTGACTTTGCGCAAGGCCTACGGTTTCGGGTCGATGGTGATGAGTCTGCTCGGTTTCGACAATCAGGTGGCCGCGTTCGCCTATCCTGGGGCCACCATGGGGGCGATGGGAGCGGGGGCGTTGAGTTCGGCGTCCGGGGCGGATGCGGATATGGCCAAGCAGTTGCGTGACATGGAACTGGCCGCGTCCTACTACTCGGCCGAGATGATGGGCTTCGATGAACTGATCGATCCCCGCGAGACACGTAACCAGTTGTTGTATGCTCTGCGCCGCGGGTTGTACGCTCGGCAGGCTGCTGCCGAGCCCGTACAGCGGACCGCGATCATGCCCTGACCCGAGGGCATGCACTGAGGAGAAAGCAAGCGATGACCGCCAGACCCGTACTCGCCGGTACCACCAGGGTGCCGGGGCTGCGCAAGCGCATCGGGCAGGCGAACGCGCGGTGGGAGAAGCTCGGCGAGCAGGCGCTGTACTACTTCGTCTCAGTTGCCAGCATCCCGCGGGCGGTCAAGCACTATCGCCGTGAGGTGCTGCGGGTGATCGCCGAGATCACCATGGGTACCGGCGCGCTGGCGGTGATCGGCGGAACCGTCGTGGTCGTCGGATTCCTGACCCTGTTCACCGGCGGCACCATCGCGGTCCAGGGCTACAGCTCGCTGGCCAACATCGGGGTCGAGGCGCTGACCGGCTTCTTCTCCGCCTACATCAATGTGCGCATCGCGATCCCGGTGATCTCCGGGATCGCGCTGGCCGCCACAGTGGGGGCGGGTACCACCGCACAGCTCGGCGCGATGCGGGTGTCCGAGGAGATCGACGCACTCGAAACCATGGCGATCCCGGCGATCCCATACCTGGTGGGCACCCGGATCCTGGCCGGCCTGGTCGCGATCATCCCGCTGTACGCGCTGGCGACGGTGGCCGCGTTCTTCTCCAGCCGGTTCGCCACCGTCTACATCTACGGACAGTCGTCCGGTGTGTACGACCACTACTTCACGACGTTTCTGGCGCCGAGTGATGTGATGTGGTCATTCGTGCAGGCCATAGCCATGGCTGTGGCCGTGATGCTGATCCACACCTATCACGGGTACAACGCCTCCGGCGGTCCGGTGGGCGTGGGTGTGGCAGTGGGCAATGCGGTCCGCGCATCGCTGGTGGCGGTGGTGCTGATCACCCTGCTGATGTCGCTTGCCATCTACGGCATCGACGGCAAGTTCAATCTGTCGGGGTAGGGGAAATCGGGGCCAATGCATTTCGGAAGTGAGTTCTCGGGGGGAGCCAAGAAGGCCGCAGCGGCTGCGCTGGTGTTCTTCGTGGTGGCCGCCGTCGTCCTGGCGATCATGCAGTTCCAGGCCGCGTTCACCCGCACCGTCGGTGTGACGGTGGTGGCCGATCGTGCCGGTCTGGTGATGAATCCCGAGGCGAAGGTGCAGCTGCGCGGGGTCCGGGTGGGTCGCGTCGCGTCGATCGACGAGGATCCTGCACACGGCAAGGTCACCCTGAAACTCGATATCGAAAGCGATCAGACCAAGTTCATCCCGGCCAATGTCACGGCGATGATCCGCTCCAACACCGTGTTCGGAGCCAAGTCGGTGGAATTGCAGACGCCCGACGATCCGTCGCCGCAGACGATCTCCTCGGGCGCGGTGATCGCCGGTGACCGGGTGGCGGTCGAACTCAACACCCTGTACCAGCGTCTGGTCGTGGTGCTCGCCGACCTCGAACCGGTGAAACTCAATGTGGTGCTGGGAACGTTGTCCAAGTCGCTGGAAGGCAAGGGAAACAAGCTCGGCGAGGGGCTCGCCGGTATGTCGCGCCTGTTGGGCGAGATGACCACCGGGCAGCGCGCGGCCACGCTGCGCAACGACATCAGCTCCGCCGGCCGGGTCCTGGACACCTACGCCGATGCCGCACCCGATCTGGTGCGCACCGTCGACAACCTGACCGTGCTCGGAAACACCCTGCGCGACAAGCAGTCCGATCTCGATGCGCTGCTGGTCAATCTCACCGGCATGGCGGACGCGGGCAACGACATCCTCGCCCCGAAGAAGGACAAGCTCATCACCACACTGTCCGATTTCACGCAGACCGCCACACTGTTCGGCGGCCTCGCACCTGGTGTGCAGTGCTTCTTCGAGCCGATCGCCCGCGTCGCGCTCGGTACCGCGATGGCACCCGGAGGCGTGTTCGGCACCGACACCGGATTCTTCAAGTTCAACGCGACCCTGCGGCCCAACAAGGACGCCTACCGCTTTCCCGACGACCTGCCCAAGACGGGTGCAGAGGGCGGGCCGACCTGCATGGCCGGGCTCTCGGACGTGAACCTGCGCACCCCGGCGCCGTTCTATGTCGCCGACACCTCCACCCGCCCCTATCAGCCGCGGACCAGCCCCCAGGTCAATCCGAAGCGACTGTTCCAGTTGATGTTCGGTGAGTACAACGGACCGGGACACAAGTGATGGCCACCGAAAGAGATCGCGTCTTCCGCGCCACCGCCCTCAAGCTCGGCGTCTTCGGCACCACCATGGTGCTGGTGTTCGCCGGCCTGGTGATCGTGTTCGGACAGTTCCGCGGCGGTTCGTCGGGTGACTATTCGGCGATCTTCACCAGCGCCTCGCGCCTGACATCCGGTTCCAAGGTGCGGATCGCGGGCGTCGAGGTGGGTCGCGTGCAGAGCGTCGAGGTGACCCGCGACCACCAGGCCAAGATCGGTTTCTCCGTCGATGACGCCTATGAGCTGCCCGCCGATGTGCGGGCGCTCATCCGGTACGAGAACCTCACCGGCGACCGCTATCTCGAACTGGAGCAGGGAGCCGGCGATTCGCAACCGACCCTCAAACACAATGCGACGATCCCGGTGGAGAACACCGAACCCGCGCTGAATCTCGACGTGTTGCTCGGCGGGTTCAAACCGTTGTTCCAGACGCTCAAACCCGACGAGGTGAATTCGCTCGCCGACAGCCTGATCAAGGTGTTCCAGGGTCAGGGCGCCACGATGGAATCGCTGCTCGGCGACACCGCGTCCTTCACCTCGGCCCTGGCCGACAAGGACAAACTGATCGGCGAGGTCATCGACAACCTCAACACCTCGCTGGGCACCTTCGCCGACAACAGCGAGGGTCTGGACACCTCGCTGGTGCAGATGCGGGAACTGGTCGACGGCCTCGCGCGTCAGCGCGGCACCATCGGGTCGTCGTTGCAGAGTACCTCGGAGCTGACCACCAGGCTCTCCGATGTGCTGGAGACCAACCGGCCGGCACTGCGTGACCTGGTGCCGGAGGTCCATCAGCTCTCGGACAACCTGCTGCGGTCGCAGGGGCAACTGAGCACCACGCTGCGACAGTTCCCGGATGCCTTCCGCCGGCTCAGCAATCTCGGCAGTTACGGTTCGTGGCTGCAGATCTGGCTGTGCCAGGTCAAGATCCTGTTCACGGGCCCCGACAACAAGACCGTGTACTGGACGGCGCTTGATTCCACCACCAACAAGAATCAGAACCCCGGGGGGAGGTGCCAGAAACGATGAGCGAGCAGAACGATCAGCAACAGCCGGCCGAACGCATACCGTTGCACAAACATTCGTCCAACGATGCCGCGGTGATCGCCTCCCGGCGCCTGCGGATGGGTGTGATCGGTGTCCTGGTCACCTCGATGGTGGTGCTCTCGGCGTTGCAGGTGGACAAGCTGCCGTTCCTCAGCAACGGGGCGGTCTACACGGCGCAACTCGCCGACGCCAGCGGCCTGCACTCGGGTGATTCGGTGGTCGTAGCCGGAGTTGCGGTCGGCAAGATCCGCTCCATCGCGTTGCGCGACAGCACCGGAAGCGACGGCAAGCCGCAGACCACCGCCGAGGTCACCTTCGATATGGCCGACGACATCATGATCGGCACGTCGTCCAAGGCGTCGGTACAGGCCGAAACCATCCTGGGCAGAAGGAATCTGACCATCACCCCGGCCGGCGACACCCGGCTGCGGCCCGGCGGCGACCTGCCCGTCGAGCAGACCACACCCGGCTACACCCTCACCGAGGCGCTGCAGGACACCGCCTCCACCATCGGCGATACCGACCTGGAAAAGGTCGACACCGCACTCGACTCACTGTCCGACGCGTTCGAGAACACCCCCGACGACCTGCGCAAAGCAGTCGACGGCATCAGCAGGCTCTCGCGCACCATCGCCTCGCGCGACGACCAGCTCGGCCAGGTGCTCGGCCGCGCCGAGGAGGTCACCGCGATCGTCGGCAAACGCAGCGGCGACATCACCACGCTTCTGGCCCAGGCCAATTCGCTGTTCGGTGAGCTGCAGCGACGCAACCAGGCCATCGAGACCCTGCTGACCGGGATCAAGGACGTCTCGATACAGCTGCGGGGATTCATCGACGAGAACGGCGACAAGCTCGCCCCCGCCCTGCGCAGGCTCGATGACGTCGTCAAGGTGCTTCAGGAGGACAAGAAGTATCTTGCCGATGGTATCGACCGACTCGGGCCCTACGCCAACTCGCTCGGTGAGGCGGTCTCGAGCGCCCCGTACTTCCAGGCGCTGGCCCAGTTCCCGTCGTCGGGCGACATCACGAACATCTTCATCAAGCTGTTCAAGCAGAAGTATCCGCAGGCATGGCAGGCGCTACTCCGGTACAACCCGATCGACCCGAAGAAGTTCGAGTTGAGGCCCGAGTACGACGTCAAGAACGACCCGCGCGACGCGCCGATCGCCACCTTCATGCCGCCCACGTCGTTCACCCCGGGACCGCCCTGACATGCGGCCATCAGCAAGCACATTCGCGATTTCGGGCATATTCGGGATCTCAAGCACGGACACAGCACCCGGCAGGGGAGAGGGACGGACATCATGAGCGGATCGAGCGGTATCGCCGCCGGTGTGCGATCGGTGCCCCGTGGTGTCTGGATCGCGATCGTGGCCGTGATCACGATCGGTGTGGCGTTCGTCGTCGGCGGCAAGATCATCAACAATCTGCGCTACAACAACTACACGGCCTACTTCAAGGCCACCTCGGGCCTGTTCGTGGGCGACCCGGTGAAGATCATCGGCGTCGACGTGGGCAAGGTCAGTTCCATCTCGCCCCGCTCCGGGGACGTGCGGGTGAAGTTCACCGTCGACAGCTCTCGCAAACTGCCCGCGGACGCGAGCGCCTACATCGTCGCCGACAGCCTGGTCGGTGGCCGGTTCATCCAGGTGACACCGGTCTACCAGGGCGGCCAGAAACTCGCCGACGGCGCTCAGATCCCCATGGAACGCACCGCGATTCCCGTCGAATGGGATCAGATCAAGACCGAACTCGACAAACTGACCAACAATCTCGGACCCACCGGGGACAAGGGAACCGGGGACAAGGGATCTCTGGGGCGCGTCGTTGACACCCTGGGCCGCAATCTCGACGGCACGGGCGCCGATCTGAACCGGGCGCTCAAGGAATTGTCCACGGTGACAACCACATTGGCCGACAATCGGAGCGATCTGTTTGCCACGGTACGTAATCTGCAGACGCTGACCACCGCGCTGTCATCGGTGGATGATCAGATGATGCAGTTCAACGGACGCATCGCCTCGGTGTCCAAGCTGCTCGCCCGCAACACCGGAAAGCTCGACGGTGCCCTCACCGAGGTGGATTCGGTGCTGGGCGAGGTGAATACCTTCCTGGACGACAACACCTCGGCGCTGAGCACATCGGTGGCGCGTCTGTCCGATGTCACCGGGGTGCTCTCGCAGAAGGACGAACAGATTCGGGGCCTGCTGCATTCCGGACCGCACCAGCTGGTCAACTTCTACAACATCTACAACCCGCTGACCGGTTCGCTGACCGGCGCGTTCGCGCTCGGTAACGGCGGCAGCCTGATCAACTTCCTGTGCCAGGCCATCGAGGGTTCGGACCTCAAGGGTAATCCGGCGCAGGCCGACGCCGCCGAATGTGTCGAGGTCCTCGGGCCGATGCTGGCGTCGATCGCCGTCAACTATCCGCCGTTCCTGTTCAATCCGATGACCGGTATGTCGGCCACCCAGGACCAGCTGATCTACCAGAACGCGGACGTGAAACGGCGCGCGCAGGCCCGGCAGGACGACATCGACGCCGCCAATCGCCGGGAGAACCCCGGCAAGGACACCAATTCGCTGACTTCGCTTCTCGTTCCGTTCGGTGGTGGACGATGACGGGGTCGATGATGAGGTGGCCGGTGATGAGGCGCGCAGGGGGTAAGTCCGCACCGCGGATGCTGATGGCGGTTGGCGTGGCCGCGACGCTGCTCGTGTCTGCGGGGTGCTCCTTCGACGGCGTGCAGAACATGTCGGTGCCGGGCGTCGCGGGCACCCAGGACGGCTCGTACACGCTGACCGCGGTCATGCCGACCGCCGGCAACGTCACCGTCAATGCCCCGGTGATGATGAATGACGCGACCGTCGGGTCGATCGGCTCACTGCGCGTGAAGAATTGGCAGGCCGAACTGACATTGCGCCTGCGTCCGGGCATCAAGGTGCCGGCCGGATCGTATGCGCGCGTCGGCTACACCAGCGTGCTCGGCTCGATGCATGTGGCGATCGTGCCGCCCGAACACGAGCGCGGCGGCTACCTGCGGCCAGGTGATCGGCTGTCGGCGCAGGACTGCCCCGACCAGCCGACGATGACTGCGCCCGAATCCGGTGGCGAACCGAATGTGACTGTTGCCCAACAGATCAGAAAATGCACGGTACCGAGTACCGAGCAGGTCCTCAGCTCGCTGTCGGTGGTGCTCAACGGCGGCGGCCTGTCGCAGGTGGGTTCGGTCGTCGACGAGTTGAACAAGGTCTTCCTCGGCCGCGCCGACGAACTGTCTCACCTGTTGCCGCGGGCGGCGACGATGATGGAGGTCCTCGACGACCAACGCGGCGCGCTGGTCACCGCGCTAGACGGGATGAACCGGCTCACCGGTACCTTCAACGCACAGCAGCCCACCATCGAGAAGGCCCTGACCGACGGCCCCAAGATCCTGCGCATGCTCAACGAGGAACGTCCCGAACTGGTGAACGCGCTGGCCTCGGTCGACAAGCTGAGCAGGACCACCAACAGCGTGCTGCGGGCGAGTTCCGGCGATATCTCCACCACGCTCACCGAACTCGAGAAGTTCATCGAACAACTCGTGCTCAGCGGACCGAACTTCGTCAATTCGTTCGGCTTCCTGATGACCTTCCCGTTCCCCGCCGGTCAGGTGCCGCAATTCGTGCGCGGCGACTATCTCAACGGCGCGATCTATCTTGACCTGACGTTCAAGCGGCTGTCGCGGAACTTCGCCAAGACGATGACCAACCCGGAGAGCCTCGCCGGCAGACAGGCCGGCCGGGCGAGGGTCGGCGCCGATCCGTTCACCGCGCCGCTGCGGGATCAGAACGACCCGGACCAGCAGAGTACCGCCAAAAAGAAGCCGACCGCCCATAAGAAGACGGCCGAGAACAAGACGACCCAGAAGTCGGGTCAGAAGCAGTCCGGCAGGGCGTCGGCGACGAGTTCGGCTACACCGACCGGGGGACCGCGATGAACATCACCCGCAAGGTCAAGCTGCAGTTGCTCGCATTCGCGACAGTGGGAACGGTGGCGCTGCTCATCGTGGCCATCAGCTATCTGGCGATTCCCGCGATGCTGGGCATCGGTAAATATACGGTGACGCTCAATCTGGCGGCCAGCGGTGGTCTGTACAAGAATTCGAACGTCACCTATCGGGGCGTCACCGTCGGGCGGGTCGACGAGGTCAGACTCACCCCGGACGGCGTCACGGCCTCCTTGATCATCGATGATTCGGCTCGCATCCCCAAGAATCTGACACCCACGGTGCGCAGTGCCTCGGCGATCGGTGAGCAGTATGTGGATTTCGCCCTGCCGCAGGATGATTCGGAGAGCAACGGCAAGGCTCCGACAGTGGGATCGGCCGGGATGCTGCGCGATGGTTCGGTGGTGACCGGCGAGATCACCGTCCCCATCAGCGGGGTGATCGACCGCGCAGACGAGATGCTGGCCCAGATTCAGGACGGCAGCCTGCGCACCGTCGTCACCGAGGCCTTCGCCGCGTTCGACGGCCGCACCGAGGACGTGCAGCGATTCATCGACTCGGTGACACTGTTCCTCGCCGAGGCCAACAAGAACAGCGATGCGATCGTCAAACTGATCGACTCGGCCGAACCGGTGTTGGCCTCGCAGGACAACACCCGTACCGAGATCGCCTCGTGGACCCGGGACCTGACGACCGTCACCGACCAGTTGCGCGCCAATAGACCCGAACTCACCGGCATTCTCGACAAGGCACCCGCGGCCGCCGACAAAGGCAGGCAGCTGTTCGAGTCGCTCAAGCCGACGCTGCCGCTGCTCATCGACAATCTGTCGGTGACCGCCAAAACGCTTGCGGTGTACCACGCCAACCTCAACCAGATCGTCGTGATCTACCCGCGGCTGATCGCCGGACTGATCAGTGCGATGAACACCGAGGATTCCGACAAGGGCGCCAACGTGGACTTCGTGGCGTCGTTCCAGGATCCGCCGCCGTGCACGGTCGGGTTCTATCCGCTGGAGAAGCGGCGCAGCCCGGGTGACCAGACGGTCAAGGACTACCCGTCCGGAATGCTGTGCCGGGTGGCCCACGACAGTCCGCTCGCCGTGCGCGGCGCCCGCAACTATCCGTGCGTCGAGTACCCGGGACGTCGTGCCCCGACCCCAGCCGAATGCCGCACCGGCTACAAGCCGCTCGACAAGAAGAGCCTGCCGCTGCCCAACGGGGTTCCGGGCCTGGTGCCCAAACCCGCGTCGAATTCGGGGTACAGGGCAGACTGGTTCCGGCCAATCAGAGTTCCGTCGACACGACACCGTCGGTCTATGCCACCAACTACGACCCGCGGAGCGGTGAGTACACGGGCCCCGACGGCAAGGTTTACCGGGTCGATACGGCGAGCAGCAAGGGGGAGGTCGCCACGCAGTGGGAGCAGCTGATCACCTCGACCTTGAAGTGAGCGACCCTGAAGTGATCGACCCTGAAGTGCGGAGAACCGGCGCGAAAAGGGCCGGGGTGCACTCGGCGCCCAAGGTCGCCGTGGCCTGCTGGGCAGTCGCGGCGGTGGTGATCCTCGCACTGGCCACCACACTCGTGGTGCTGTTGTCCACTGAGGGTTCGTCGGGGTCGGACGAGACCGACCGTGTGCGCTTCACCCAATACGCGGCCACGATGATCACCGAACTGACCACCCTCAACCGCGACAACGTCGACAGGGTGACCGCGCAGCTGAAGGCGGCCGGTGCGGGCACAGCACTGGGTGCTGACGACGAATCACTCGACCAGATCGTGGAACTGGTCAAGACACAGAACGTCACCACCACCGGAAAGGTCGTGCGGACCGCGGTATCGAAGCTCAGCGACTCGTCGGCGACCATTCTTCTCGTATCCGGCTGGCGGATGGAAAGCCCCGGTTCGCAGCCGCAGGTCAAGTCGTTCCGGTGGCGCGTGCGCGTCGACAAGCGCGAGGGCAAGATGGCGCTCGGCAAGATCGACTGGGTGGTGTGATGGCCGACGTCCCCGAATCCGATTCGGCACCGAAGCCGCAGCCGTCCGCCCGCGAAGTCCGCGTGGTGCGGCGCGCACGGCCGCGGCCGTCGATCACCGTGCGGCACATGGCGGCCGCGGCCGCGGCGGTCCTGATCATCGCACTGACCGTTGCCGTGGTCCTCGTCGCCTCCGGCCGTCGCGACGGCGGTCAGGTCGCCGACGCCCGGCATGATGCCGTCGCCAAAGGCCGTGAGGTGGTGGAGCTGATGTTCACCTATTCACCGAAGACGGTGCGCACCAACGTCGACAAGGTCAAGCCGATGCTGACCGGCAATGCGGCAAAGCAATTCGATTCGGTACTCACCGATGATCAGATGGTGTACATCGTCGACAAGAACGACGTGACCTCCACGGTTTCCATCGCCGACGCCGGAGTTGTTGAGGCACACAAGGATTCGGCGACAATCCTGTTGTTCGTGGATCAGACGGTCTCGCGAAAAGGCGCCGACGCCACGACGGTGGTACCCAGCCGCATCGAAATGGACCTGACCAAACACGAAGGCGGGTGGAAGGTTTCGGAGCTGTCGCTGATCTCCGACGACAGCATCAGCAAGGCGATCATGCCGAGTTCGGCCGCACCCTCCAAACCTTCGGGGTAGTCGGCTACACGGTGTTGAGGTCGGACTTGGTGACACCGGCGGGCGGGTCCATGATGGCGAAGTTGGCCGTGGCGACAGTGGCCAGCTTGCCGGAGGGCTCCTCGGTGACGGTGATGTCGATGACGGCCGACCGTCGGCCGCTATGCACGACCCGCGCCGTGCCGCGGGCGAAACCCTCACGGACGCCGCGGATGTAGCGGATGTTCATATCCGAGGTGACCACCAGTTTGCGGCCGGTGAGGCTGCCGATCACGGCCCGGCCCGCGACGGTGTCGACGAGGGTAGCGATGAATCCGCCCTGAATGGCACCGGCGTGATTGGTGATGTGCGGGGCCACCGGCAATTCGACCACCACGGAACCGTTCTCGTCGGTCCATTCCCGGAAACCGAGGAGAGTGAACAGATCGTAGATCGATTCGACGGTGTCGGTCATGACTCGGTGTCCCTCATGACACCGCCGCACGGTCGGCGATGAGCCGGGCGGTGTTGTCGAGGATGCAGCCCAGCACGTATTCGAAGTTGTGGTCGTTGGGGGCGCCCGCCACCCAGCCACGGGACTCGGCCTCGGCCAGCCGCGGGGTGTCCTCGGGTGTGATGACCAGGTTCTCGTAGTAGGCGACCGTTCCCGAATCCTCGGCCTTGCTGCGCTGGTAGAGCCGTTCGAGGACGATCGAGCCGCGCAGGTGCAGCTGAACGGCCGAATAGCTGTCGTAGGCGTCTTCGAGCGAGAGGCCCTCGGCCATCAGCAGGGCGACGATGCGCTCGATCTCCTTGGCGCCCATCGCGCCGGCCTTGGTGCTCATCGTCGACCGGATGAGCAGCAGGTCGCACAGGATCGGGTTGGCCAGGAAGGCCTGCCGGGTGGCGTGCGCGTAGTGATGCAGTTGGCTGCGCCAGTCGTCGCCGGTGGCCTTCATCGCGGCCGGGAGGTGATAGCGGGTGATGGCCCGGTCGGTCATCGCGTTGAGGAGATCGTCCTTCTTGCGGAAGTACCAGTAGATGCTGGTGACCCCGACGCCGAGGTGTTTGCCGAGCATGGGCATGCTCAGGTTGTCGATCGAGACCTCTTCGGCGAGTTCGAACGCGCCGTTGATGATTTCCTCGGGGTCGATCGACCCGCGCTCGCGGCGCTTGCGCTTGGGCGCGGTTTCCTGACCTGCCATGGTCGGGCCACCTCCTGTGGTGAGTGGTCGGTCCCGGTGCGGGACTGCGTGGACTGTAGGAACTGCGGGGGGTGTGTGGTTCGCACGGTGCGATACCGAATCGCGGCTTGTCAATTGTGCCGTTTCGGTGGGGCCAACCGCAATGTCAACAGTAGTGGTGTTGGTCATGCTTGCGGGCGTATTCGGCAGCCTTGTACGTCCTGAATTTCCGCGCGTGTTCGGCCTTCGAGTTGCGTGCTCGTTCAGGCTTCGATACTCAGGGCCGCCGACGGGCAGCCGTTGACGGCGTCCCTGAGCGCGGCCTCGTCGGCATCGCCGATGGCGTCGGTGTGGATGTGGACGTAGCCCTCGTCGAGGACCTCGAAGACGTCGAGGACGATGGACTCGCAGATGCCGTGACCGACACAGCGGTCACGGTCGACGATGATGCGCATACGGGCCCCCTCGGGCAGGTTGGACTCACTTACCGTAAGGACAACGGTAACCCCTCCCGTGAAGGTCGTCAACCTGCACCCGGGTAGCGTCATGCACCAGTTGTACGGGTATGAGCAGACGACGGCAGGCACCCCGAGATGGGATGCCTGCCGTCGTCCGGACCGGAGAATCCCCGGCCCGTCATGCTGTCGCCGTCAGTAGGAGATGAACAGGATCTCGTCCCGCGAATACTGGTGGTCGGGGTGTTCGGCGGCCAGGTGGGCCTGCACCTTCTCCACCAACTCGTCGTCGGTCTCCTCCCTGAACATCTCCCCACACGGGCATGTCAGTCTGCGAGCCATGGCTGCCTCTCCTCTGCGATCATCTGCCGAACCTGTGTTATCCATTGAACACCCGGACGTGATCGGGCACACATTCCCTATTTGGGCACGATGCTCTGCAGCCCACCGACGTCGGTGATCAGCCAGTCCCGGTTGCTGTCGATGGTGATGCTGTAGGTGACCGTCGTGGTCGCACCGCTGGGTGCTTGCGTACTCGTCGAGCTGACGTTGACGAACGCGTCCACCTTGTAGACGCCGTCGCTGACGGACTTGGTGACCGCGGTGATCGGCTCGGCCGTAGACTTCCAGCCCAGCGGCGCCAGGATCTGTTTGAGCGAGGACGAGGTGGCGTCGAACTTGGCGGCGAGTTCGGGTGTGGTGCCCTTCTTGAGGGTGGTGAACCACTCGTCGAGCTTCTGGTAATCGGTGGTCGCCGCGCCCACCGCGTAGTCCAGGTCGATCTGCTCGGCACGCTTCTCGTTCGCGGCGCGATCGTCGCGGTCGGAAACCTCCGAGCGTGCGCCGGCCCAGAGCAGGGCGAACGTGATCGTGGTTGCGGCCAACACGATCAGCGCGGCACCGACCGCGAGGGAACGCACGGACAGCGAAATCTGGCGTGGGCCACCACCAGTGACCGGTGCTGAATCAGCCGCAGGAGAAGCGGTCTTCGCCGAATTCTCCGAATCGTCGCTCAGTTTCTTTGTACCGGTCTCTATTTCGGATTCGGCGCTGTCGTCTGTCGGTGTGCTCACGGGCGGAGCCTCACTTTCCGGGTGGTATCACGTCGAGTTGCAGGCGCATGACGCCGTCGGCACCGACGGTACCCAATGCCTGCGTGAGCAACTCGCCGATGTCCAGGCGTGCCAGCGCCGTCGAGGACTGGTCGACCAGCGGCTGCAGAGCCGGACCCAGCGGTTTCAGGCCGGGCCCGATCTTCACCAGGACGTCGTTCATCTTGTAGAGGAACGGGATCATGCCGGTCGGACCGGTGTATTCGGCCGGATCGCGCTGCTCGGCGAGTGTGGCCAGTTCACCGGACATCTTCGAGATGATGCCGGTGCCCAGCGACTCCCATGACGGTCCGCCGTCGCGCAGTGCGGGACCGAGCCAGGCCAGGTCACCGCCGAGCCGCTGGATACTCGTCAAGAGCGTCTTGAGGTCTGGGTTCTTCGCGATGAGCGTCTGTGCGAGCAGCCGCGCCGACCGCTGCAACTGCGGCATGACGGTCTCGGTGCCCTCCAGGCCCTGACGCAGGGTTGCCACCAGGCTCGAGATGGCGTCGGGATCGAACTGTTCGAGCAGCGTGACGGCCTTGCCCGCGGTGTCCGAGATGGTGACCGGGGTGAAGCTCTCGTGGGTGTCGACGCGCTGTCCGTCGCGCAGATACGGACCGCCCGCCGAGTTGGGCCGGAAGATCATGTACGGCTCGCTGAGTGCCGACAGATTCTCCACGCTCATCACGCTGTCGGCCGGGATGGGCTTGTCGTCATCGACGCGGATGACGGCCTCGACGCCGCCGTCGTGACCGATCCGCAGATCGGTCACCTTGCCGACCTCGTTACCCACCACCAGCACAGGCGAATTGACCTCGATGCCGCCCGACCCCGACATCGCGACGGTGATGGTGCGGTAGTCCTTGAACGGTTCCACCCGCAGCACCGACACCAGGATGTAGACGATGCCGACGATGAGCACGGCCACGATCGCGCCAAGTGACAGGGCCGACGCCGGGATCTTCCGCTTGCGTGCCATCACCGCACCAGCCCGATCATCCGCATCATCTGTACCACCAGCTGCGACTGCGCATCACCGGTGAACGTCTGTCCATTGACCGTCAGCTTGGTGAGGTCCACCTTGGCGCCCGATGTCGACCACGGGATCAGGTCCTTGCTGATCAGGTCGATCAGCCGGCTCATGTTGTGCGGGTTGGTGGTGTCGAGCGGCCGCGCCCCGAACAGCACCGGCACCACCGCCGAGATCGCCTCGTTCGACGCGCCCATCAACGGCGCCAGCCACTTTCCGGGCGGTGCCACCTTGCCGAGGTCGGTCAGGATGTACACCATGTTCAGGATGGACGTCATCGATGACGTGGTGCGCTCGACGCCGGCCTCGGTGAGCAGCGGCGCGAGCTGATCACGCTGATCGATGACGGCCTGCGTGGTGTCGCCGAGCCCGTCGAGCAACGAGTCCAGCGAGCCCTGATGGCCGGCGAGATCCTTGAGATCCTTGCCGATGACGTCGAAAACCTTTGCCGTGCGCGTCAAGTCGTCGGGGAAGGCCTTGTTGACCTCGCGCACCGTGCTGATGAGGTTGGTGAAGGTGCCGTTGCCGGTGGCCGTGGCCAGCTGCGACAGGGTGTCCTCGATCTGCGGGGCCTGTGAGGTCTGCGTCAGTGGGATCGTCGAGCCACCGTGCAATACGCCGTCCGACGTGGCGTCGGTGGTGGTGAGCGCGATGTGCACATCGGACAGAGGGGCGGACTGGCGCAGCATCGCTGTCGTCGTGGTGGGCAGCGCGACGTCGGAGTCGATGTTCACGTCGGCGACCACGAATCCCTGGTCGTCGGTGGTGAGTTTGGCGAGCCGGCCGACGGGCACGCCGTCGGCGACCACCTGTGCGCCGTCGGGCAGGTTGAGGACGTTGGCGAACTGGATGTGCACCTGATAGGTGTTGCCGCCGGCGCCGCCGCCGGGGGTGGGCAGGCTGGATGCGTCGAAATCGCAGGCGGTGGCACTTAGCGACACCATCACAGCCACGCCGAGTACTGCTACCGCACGGCGTGCCCGAGAACTGTTGCTGGACAAGGTGATCGATGTTCTCATCGGGCTCCTCCGGTGAGCAGTCCAGGCAGCAGGCCCGCCAGCGGACCCGCATCGGTGCATCCGGAACCCTTGCGGCCCAGCACAGTACACAACTGCTTCGATGAGAGTGTGGGCAGCGCAGCGGGTTTCGCTGAGTAGCGCAGGGTGAACCGCTTGGTCCGCGGGTCGATCGAGTTGCTGAACGCGCCGGCGATCACCGGTAGCCGGTCGATCATCTCGGTCACACCCGTGACGCCCGCGGAGATCTGGGCGGGCAGATTGTCCATGCTCTGCACATGGTTGATGAAGTCGGCGCCGAAGAGCATCGCGAGGTCGTTGAGCTGCGGCACCACATAGCGCAGGCGTTGCAGGATCTCGGCGGCGGGGACGGTCATGTTCTCGTTCACCGAATCGATCGTCGGTTCCAGCCGGGTCAGGAACGACTTGATGTCGGCCCAGTGATCGGCGGTCGGTTCGGTGATGCCTGAAAGATTTGTGATCATCTCGCCGAGGCGGGCGATCGCGGCGTCGGGAGATTTCAGTGCCGAGCCGAGCTGGGTGATGACGGCATTGATGTCCTCGCCGGTGCCGTCGAGTGAAGCGGACAGGCCCTTGAGGCCGCGGGAGATGTCCTTGGCCTCGGCGGGTGTCATGCTGCCGTTCATCTCGTCGGCAAGCTTCGACAGTGCGGCGAAGGTCTGGGTGATCGACTGTGGGGTCAGCGTCTTGGTGATGCACTTATGCGAATCCCAGGTTGGCGCACCGGGTTCGGGTTCGGCGCCGATGAGGGCGAGCCTGCGGTCGGCGATAAGTGTGTGTGAGAGCGTGGTCGCCCCGACATCGGCGGGCAGTCTGCGATCTTTGCGGATCTCGAACATCACCTTGGCCTGCGTGCCTTCGGTGCTGATGGTGGTGACCTTGCCGACCGGAACGCCGAACGAGGTGACCGCGCTGTCGCGGAACAGGCCGATCGAGTCAGGCATCAGGGCGCAATACGAACGGGTGTCGGAGTCCGCGGAGCATGAGCGGTAGGCCAGGGCCGCAACCGCGGCGACGATCACCAGCACCGCGACGATCAGCTTGCGGCGGGAGGCGAGGATTGTCTTCACCGTCAGCACCCCTTCTCCGGGGTCGGGACACAGATCGAGATGGGTTCACGCTTTTCGCCCGTCGCGGTGCGCAGTTTGTCGCCGATCTGTTTGATCGAGCCCACCAGCTCACCCCATTTGTTCAACAATTCACCGAGCGGTTTCTGCGCTTTCGCCAGCTCGATCGCCATCGGGCGCAGCGTCGAGTTGTAGTGCTTGCCCAGCGGTGTCAGCGCCGCCAGGATGGTGGCGACAGAGCTCAGCGCCTTGCCGGTGACACCCATCTTGGCCTCCGCCAGATCCTCCAGGAAATTCCACGAATCGATGATCTGGCGGAACGCGCTCTTGGTGTCCTCGATCGCGCCCACGTATTCGTCGGCCATCTTCAGGGTGCGTGAGACGTCGGCGTTCTGCTTGTCGAGGATCTCCACAATCGAATCAACTGCGGCGACAGCACGTTTGAGCGACTCCGGATTGTCGGCGGTGGCCTTCCCGAGGGTCTTCATCGTTTTGCGCAGGGTTTCGCCCTCGATAGCGTTGACCGGTTCGATGGCGTCCTGAAAGATCTCCGGCAGGCTGTAGGGCAGGATCACCCGGGCGGCCGGAATCGTCGCCTTGCCCAGCGGAGTACTGCCCGCGGGCTGCAATGCGACGTAATGCCCGCCGACGACGGTCAGCATCCGCACCGACAGCGAGGTCTCCGACCCCACGAAGACATCGTCCTCGACGGTGAACTTGATGCTCGCGTGGTCGGGATGCAGCGCCACCTCGGTGACCTTGCCGACGCTGATACCGGCGAGCCGGACGTCGTCGCCCTTCTTGACCGAGCCCGCATCCGACACGTCGGCCCGGTATTCGGTGGAGTCCAGATCGATCACCGAGATCGCACCGATGACACCGAGAATGATCGCGAGCACCGCGAAACCGATCAGCCCCCACTGCCGGTCGGAGAAGAGCGGGCCGTTCCCCTTGTTCTTCTTTCTGATCAGGCCTGGCACAGTGTGATCCTCTGCTTGCCCAGCAGCACGGTGAGTGCGGCCGGCGGGGTGGCGGCGCCCTTGGAGCACGTGAACCTGCCCGCCTCCGGGGTGACCGCGGCCAGGAACTGCAGGAATCCGGGCAGCCGGTTCAGCGATGCGATGGTTTCCTCCGGGCTGGGGAAGGCCTGCGCGAAGAGGCGGTCGATGTCGGGGTTGGGGTCGCCGGTGAGGCCGAGCACCTTGAGCATGTTCTCCAGCGGGAACAGGATCGGCGGGATCTCGTCGGCGAACTGCGCCAGCAGCGGCACTTTGTCTTTGAGCTGCAGGAACAGGATGGTCAGCTGCTTGATCAGCGCCATCGCATTGCCGGAGCCGCCGCCGATCTGGTCGGAGACCCGCGACAGATTGCGCACCAGCACCGAGATGACCTGCTGCCGGTCGACCGCGTAGTCGCTGAGCTGTTCGATCGCGGCCAGCGCCGGTCCGATGCCGTTGCCGGTGCCCTCCAGGACTGCGTACAGGCTGCCGGTGAACTTGTTGAGCTCCTCCGGGGACAGTTGCCGCAGTACGGGTTCGAGACCGTTGAACAGCGTCGTCACATCGAATGACGGCACGGTGCGGCCGGTATCGATGGTGGAGCCGGGGGCGCGCAGATCGGCCTTCTGCGTTGCGGTCAGCGACGACTGCTGGATGTCGATGTAGCGCTGGCCCGTCAGGTTCTGGTACCGGATGGCGAACTTGGCGTCCTTGGCGACACGGTGGTTCTTGAGCAGATCGAAGGTGACCTTGGCGTCGTTGCCCTTGAGGGAGATGCCGGTGACCTTGCCGACGCTCACCCCGAACTCGCGGATGTCGTTGCCCACCCGCAGCCCGTTGGCGTCGGTGAACAGCGCGGTATATCCGGTCACATCACCCCGGATCGGCTTCTCGATGGTCCGCAGCACGCCGACGAGGATGACGGCCATGACCGCGGCGAACACACCGATCTTGATCAGCAGCGAAGGCATGCTTTTCACCGGCCACCCCCTGCGGTCGGGTTGAGTGTCAGAGCCAGCCGCAGGACCGGTTCGGCAGGCGATCCGCCGAATGTCCCGGAGATGCGGGTCAGCAGCTTGGCCAGCTGTGCCTCCGTCGTCTGCGGTGCGGGCACGGCCGTGGCCACCGCGTTGAGCAGCGGTACCGGGAGCGCGGCGAGGCCGGCGTAGTCGGGCTGAAGCGTTTCGAGCAGATTGGCCAGGCCCGGGATCACGTTCTTGGCCAGCACTGCCACCGTCGCGTCGAACCGGGCCTGCTTCTCGGGGATCTCCAGGTACGGATGGTCGTGCACCATGCGCAGCAGGATCAGTCCGCCGTCGAGGGTGGACGGGAATCCCGACAGCGCCGAACCGAAGTCCCGCAGGATCGGCGAATACGGCATCTTCTGGGTGTCGGCGACGGTCTCGACGGTGGTGACCAGCGCCTTCATCAACGGCGAGAACGCCTTCGCGTCCTGGGCCACCTTCTTGACCAGGTCGGCGAGATCGGGGGTCAGGACGTCACCGCTGAGTCTGCCCAGGGACAGCAGCATCGTGGAGACGGTGGCGTCGTGGACGCGGTCGCCGTGTTCGCCGGTCAGATCGACGGTGGTTCCCGAACGCAGCGGCGCACCGCCCTCCTGCGCGTGCAGACCGATCTGGGTGATGCCGAACAGATTGGCCGGGGAGTAGTCGATCGACAGGGCGTCGGTGAGCCCGGTCAGCGAGGGATCGTCGAGGTGGACCTTGATCGCCTGACCGCTGTCGGTGCGCGTCACCGAGTCGACCTTGCCGACGACCACGCCGCCGCGCCGCACCTCGGTGCCCTTGGTGACGCCGTCGCCGACGTCGTCGGTGAGCAGGGTGACGGCGATCTGCTTGTCGTCCAGACCCCCGGACGGGATGATCCGCCAGGCGACGACGGCGAGCACGGCCGCGACGATGGCGCCGATCGCGACGATACGGGCGGTGTGCGTGTGGGTGGTGACCCCGGCGAGTGCGTGTCTGGCCATGTCGCTACCCCGAGAACCTGATCGGTGATTGCAGTCCCCACAGCACCAGCGTCATCACCATGTCGAGGGCGATGATGCCGACGAGGCTGGCGCGGATCGCCCGGCCGGATGCGATGCCCACGCCCTCGGGACCGCCGGAGGCGAAGAAGCCCTGGTAGCAGTGGATCAGGATGATCGCGACGGTGAACACCAGGATCTTGATGATCGAGGCGACGATGTCCCAGCCGAGGACGAACTGGGTGAAGTAGTGGTCGTAGACGCCGCCCGGCTCACCGTGCAGGGTCGTCACCACCATCCGCGTCGACAGGTAGCCGACGACGAGGGCGATCACATACGTCGGGATCATCGACACCACGCCGGCGATGACGCGGGTGGTGACCACGAAAC
>NZ_CALLZT010000184.1:0-20212 GCF_937858515.1 uncultured Gordonia sp.
CAGCGGCGCGTACACGATGTAGCTGTGCCCGACGACCCAGCCGACGTCGGAGGCCGCCCAGAAGACGTCACCGGCGTTGATGTTGTACACATTGGCCATCGACCAGGTCATGGCGACGGCGTGACCGCCGTTGTCGCGGACCACGCCCTTGGGTTTGCCGGTGGTGCCCGACGTGTACAGCACGTACAGGGGGTCAGTGGCCGCCACGGTCACCGCATCGGCGGGCGCAGCGTCGGTGGTCTCGACGTCCCAGTCGAGCCAGCCGTCGTAGTCGGCGGCCGAACCGGCGACCTGCTCACGGTCTTTCACGATGACCGTCGTCGGCGGAAACTCCGACAGTTCAAGCGCTTTGGCGACCATCGGCAGGTATTCGATATTGCGGCCCGGTTCGATGCCGCCGGATGCGGTGATCAGGGCGACCGGCTGGGCGTCGTCGATGCGGGTGGCCAGTTCGGGGGCGGCGAAACCACCGAAGACGACGGAGTGGACTGCACCGATCCGCGCGCACGCGAGCATCGCGATGGCGGCCTCGGGGATCATCGGCATGTATACGATGACGCGGTCACCCTTGGTGACACCTTGCGCGGCGAGGACCCCGGCGAACCGGGATACCTCGTCGAGCAGTCGGGTATAGCTGTAGGTGCGGACCTCCCCCACCATCGCCGAGTCCCAGATGAGCGCGGCCCGGTCGCCGTTTCCGGCGTCGACGTGCCGGTCGAGCGCGTTGACGGAGGTGTTGAGTTCGCCGCCCGGATACCACCTGTACAGCGGGGCGGCCGAGTCGTCGAGGGCCTTGGCCGGCGGGGTGACCCAGTCGACGGCGCGGGCGGCGTCGAGCCAGAAGGCTTCCCGGTCGGAGATGCTGCTTTCGAATGCGTCGGCGTACTTACCCATCGGGTACCTCCTTCTCGTCGCGACCACCGTGTCGCGACCCACGTCACACCTTTCCTCAAACTGTATAGGCAGCCACAGTACGGGTGGGCCGCATCGGTGCCGATACGACGACCGGTCGACGCGGCGCGCCGAACGGCAGGCGCCGCTACCGGATGTGCGCGGTCATCAGCAGGTACTCCCATTCCATGACTCCCCCGGCGAGGTACCGGTCGGCGAGCGCGGCCATGGCGGCGTCGAGTTCGGCCACCCGCTCGGGATCGTCGGCGATGTTGCGGAAGGCGACGATCGTCGGGCCGTAGGTGGCCTTGAAGAAGTCCCGGAACTCGGCGCCGTTGTCGAATCTGTCGACGATCAGTTTCTCGGTACGGAATTCGGCATGGGCAAGCTTGTCGCCGAACAGTTTCCGCACATGATCGGCATCGCCCCACAGCACCGGAGCCGATGCTCCGGGCGGTGGGGTGGGTGCGTACGGCTTCATCGTGGTGAACAGTTCACCGATGAAACCCGTTGGGGTCCAATTGATCAGACCGATCCGGCCGCCGGAACGGCAGGCCCGGGTGATCTCGTCGGCACCCCGCTGGTGGAAGGGCGCGAACATCACCCCCACACAGGAGGTGACCACGTCGAAGGCCGCATCGGGCATGGGGAGCGCCTCAGCGTCGGCGGTCCGCCAGGTGATGTCGAGCTGTTCGCGGGCGGCCAGGTGACGGCCGGTGTCGAGCAGTTCGGGGGTCAGGTCGGTGGCGATCACGCTCGCCCCGGTGCGCGCAGCCGGGATCGCGACATTGCCCGCCCCGGCGGCCACGTCGAGGACGGTCTCGCCGGATGCGATGGCCAGCGCCTCGACCAGCCGGGTGCCCAGGGGTGCTATGACATCGGCGACCGCCGGATAGTCACCGGAGGCCCACAATGCGCGGTGTCGTGCCTTGAGGTCGCGGTCGGAGGTGTTGATCGAAATAGTCATGATGGATCACTTTCCTAGGGGTGGAACGGATTTCCACATCCCCAGCATCGGCCGACGGCGGTCGCGGCGACCAGACCACGATCTGTACCGGCTGCGGTTCACAAAATGAACTGGCCGCGGTCGGCCGGGAAGCGTGTACTGGATTGCAGCGGCGGCATTCGCCGAGATCGAAGGGTGTTGCACGATGGCTGGATACGGCCAGTTCTGCCCCGTCGCCAAGGCGATGGAGGTGCTCGACGAGCGGTGGACGATCCTGATCGTGCGCGAACTGCTGCTCGGTAGCCGCCATTTCAACGAGATCCGCCGCGGAGTGCCGCGCATGTCGCCCGCATTGCTGACCAAACGACTGCGGGGTCTCGAACGCGCCGGGGTCCTCAGCCGCTCGGAGGTCGACGGCCGCTCCCGCTACACGCTCACCACAATGGGTCTGGAATTGTTCGAGGTGGTGCAGGCGCTGAGCCGCTGGGGCACCCGCTGGATCGGCGACCTCGGCGACGTCGATCTCGATCCGCACCTGCTGCTGTGGGACATGCGCCGCACCATCAGCGTCGACGCCTGGCCGCGCTCCCGCACCATGGTCGAATTCGGTTTCGGCGACATCACCGGCAAGGCCGCCCGCTGGTGGCTGGTCGTCGACGCGGACACAGTCGAGGTCTGCGATTTCGATCCCGGCTACGACCTGACCGCCCGCGTCGACACCGACCTACGCACCCTCACCGAGATCTGGCGCGGCGACATCGATTGGGCCACAGCACTTCACACCGACCGAATGACCATTCTCGCCGATCCTTCGGTACGCCGGGAACTGCCGGGGTGGATCGGTCAGGGCGCATCGGCGGCAACGCCGCGGCCGGATGCCGCGATCACGGGATAGTGCGCTATCACGGCAGTTGCAACAACTCCACCCGAGAAGCTACCAGCGAGTAACATGATCGGCGCTGAGCGCGGGATTTCCCTGCTCATCCCTTCGGAGAACTCACAAGATTGAGGAGAGTCTGTTGACACGCCCATTGCGCGAGGTCGTCTTTGTCGACGGCGTTCGCACACCTTTCGGTAAAGGCAAAGGCCAGTATGCCGAAACCCGCGCCGACGACCTGGTCGTCAAATTGATCCGTGAACTCGTCCGCCGCCACCCCGAACTCCCACCGGAGCGGATCGACGAGGTCGCGATCGCCGCCACCACCCAGACCGGTGATCAGGGCCTGACGATCGGCCGCACCGCCGCCATACTGGCCGGCCTGCCCGAGTCCGTCCCCGGCTACGCCATCGACCGCATGTGTGCGGGCGCGATGACCGCGGTCACCACCACCGCCGGATCCATCGCCTTCGGTGCCTACGACGTCGCCATCGCCGGCGGCGTCGAGCACATGGGCCGCCATCCGATGGGCGAGGGCGTCGACCCCAACCCGCGGATCGTGTCCGAACGCCTCGTCGACCCGTCTGCGCTGGTCATGGGCAACACCGCCGAGAACGTGCACGACCGCTACCCGGCCATCACCAAGGACCGCACCGACGCCTACGCGGTGCGTTCGCAGGATCTGGCCGCCAAGGCGTACGCCGACGGCAAGATCCAGCCCGATCTGGTTCCCGTCGCCACACCCAGCGCCGAACTTGGATTCGGCCTGGCCACCACCGACGAGCCGATGCGTCCCGGCACCACCGTCGACGATCTGGCCAAGCTCAAGACCCCGTTCCGCCCGCACGGCCGGGTCACCGCGGGCAACGCCGCAGGTATCAACGACGGCGCCACCGCCTCGCTGCTCGCGTCGGAGGAGACCGCCAAGGAACTGGGCTTGCCCATCAAGATGCGGCTGGTCACTTACGCCTTCGCCGGCGTCGCCCCCGAGGTGATGGCCGTGGGTCCCATCCCGTCGACCGACAAGGCGCTGGCCAAGGCCGGCCTGACCATCGACGACATCGACGCCTTCGAGATCAACGAGGCCTTCGCCGTGCAGGTGCTGGCGTTCCTCGATCACTACGGCATCGACCAGAACGACGACCGCGTCAACCCGTACGGCGGCGCCATCGCCTTCGGGCATCCGCTCGCGTCTTCCGGTGTGCGGCTGATGATTCAGCTGGCCCGGCAATTCGAAGAGGATCCGTCGATCCGCTACGGCCTGACCACCATGTGTGTGGGTCTGGGCATGGGCGGCACCGTCATCTGGGAGAACCCCAACTGGAACGGCACCAAGAAGGGCGCGGCCTGATCATGAGCACCCCCATCGACACCCTGCTCGCCGACGTGGCGAAGCTCTACAGCGACGACGAGGTGGTCACGCAGGCGCACCTGCGCAAGGTCACCCTCGCCTCCGGCAAGGTGCTGGGCCTGGTCACCCTCGACAACGGTCTGGACCACACCCGCCCCAACACCTTCGGCCCCAAGTCGCTGGTGGCACTGAACACCGCCTACGACGCGGCGCTCGCCGACGACGCGATCGACGCGATCGCGGTCACCGGTAAGCAGTTCATCCTGGCCGCGGGCGCAGACCTGTCCTCGTTGCAGGCTTCGGGCGCCGCGGGCATCCGTACGATCGCCGAACTCGGCCATGCCGTGTTCCGCAAGATCAGTGGCGTCAAGCCGTCATTCGGGTTCATCAACGGCCTCGCGCTCGGCGGCGGCCTGGAAGTCGCGTTGCACGCCGACTACCGCACGGTCATCGACTCGGTGCCGGCCGTGGGCCTGCCCGAGGTCATGCTGGGCCTCATCCCCGGCTGGGGCGGCGGCTACCTGCTCCCCAACCTGATCGGGCCCGCGAACGCCGCGAAGGTGTTCATCGAGAATCCGCTCAACAACGGCAAGGTCCTCAAGGGAACCCAGGTGTCCGATCTGGGCATCGCCGACGTCGCGTTCAACGGCGCCGACTACCTGGAGCAGTCCCTCGTGTGGGCCGACAAGGTGCTCACCGGTGAGATCACCGTGACCCGCCCCGAGATCGACCGCGGCCAGGCCTGGGACGACGCCGTCGCCAAGGCTTCCGCATTCGTCGCCGGCAAGACCAGCGGCACCTCCCCCGCCGCGGCCAAGGCCATCGAACTGCTGACACTGGCCAAGACCGCCACTGCCGACGAGGGTTTCGCCGCCGAGGATGACGCGCTGGTCGCGATGTCGCAGACGCCGGAACTGCTCGCGTCGCTGTATTCGTTCGATCTGGTGCAGAAGCGGGCCAAGCGTCCCGCGGGCGCACCCGACAAGAATCTGGCGCAGAAGGTCACCAAGGTCGGCATCATCGGCGCCGGTCTGATGGCCTCGCAGTTCGCGCTGCTGTTCGTGTCCAAGCTCAAAGTTCCTGTGGTCCTGGTCGATCTCGACCAGGAACGCGCCGACAAGGGCGTGGCCTATGTGCACGCCGAACTCGACAAGAAGCTGGCCGCGGGGCGGGCGACGCAAGACGGCACCAACCGCCTCAAGGCGCTGGTGACCGGTGAGGTCGACTACCAGAAGGCATTCGGCGACGCCGACTTCATCATCGAAGCGGTCTTCGAGGAAATGGGCGTCAAGCAGACCGTTTTCCACAATGCCGAACTGGTGGCACCGGAGACCGCGATCTTCGCCACCAACACGTCGTCGTTGTCGATCACCGAAATGGCCTCCAAGCTCAAGAACCCCGACCGGGTGGTGGGTTTCCACTTCTTCAACCCGGTCGCGGTGATGCCGCTGCTGGAGGTCATCAAGGGTGAGCACACCTCCGACGCCGCGCTGGCCACGGCTTTCGCGACCGGAAAGAAGCTGGGTAAAACCACCATTCTGGTCAAGGATTCGCCGTCGTTCATCGTCAACCGGCTGCTGGGCCGTTTCATGGGCGAGGTCGGGCGCATCGCCGACGAGGGCACCCCCGTTGCCGTTGTGGATACCGCATTTGCCGGTGTTGCACCGATGCCGCCGTATGTGCTGATCGCGCTCGTCGGACCGGCGATCGCCTACCACAACAACGAAACGCTCACCAAGGCGTTCCCGGAGCGGTTCTACCTGTCGGAGAATCTGCACAAGGTGGTCGAAGCGGGCAAACGGTCGTTCTACGGTTCCGACGGAAAACTCGATCCCGAGGTGGAGTCGCTGCTCGTGGTCGGTGACAAGCAGTTGTCGCCGGAGGAGGTTCGCAGCATCACCCTCGACGGCCTCGCCGACGAAATCCGCAGGATGCTCGATGAAGGTGTCGCGTCAGCTCCCGAAGATATCGATCTGGCGATGATCACGGGTGCAGGATTCCAATTCTGGAATGGCGGAATCACGCAACTCCTTGACCGCGAAGGGATTTCGGAGAAGGTGACCGGACGCAAGTTCCACTGAAGTCACCCCTCGTAAGCTGATAGCCCCGGCCGCCGTCATCGGCGTGCCGGGGCTATTTTTCTGCGAGTTCTCGACGGATGTCGCACATTGTGCGGTAGTTCGGTTACGGTGTAGGACATGGCAAAGATTCAGACAGTCACATTTGTCGACGACCTCGACGGCAAGGAACTCGAACCCGACGATCAGCACACCATTTCCTGGACATGGCTGGGCGTGGACTACCAGTTGGACGTTTCCGGCGCCAACCTCGACAAAATCGAGAACGGCAAAGTCACGGTAGCAAAGCTTCTTGACTCCTCCACCCGTATCGGTGGCCGTAAACGTTCCACCGCCGGCCGGGTGGCGGCGCCCGCTCCGAGCGCCCCGGCGCGAGGCGGAAGTTCCAACACCTCCGATATCCGCGAATGGGCGACGGAGAACGGTTACAGCGTCTCTCCGCGTGGCCGCATCGCCCGCGAGGTCATCGAGGCATACGAAGCCGCTCACTGATTTCTTCTCAGCCCCTGTCCACGGCTGCGGTCCGCACCGACCCTCGGTGTCGGCCGCAGCCGTTCCGGCTTCTTGAGTGCAGCCTTCTTGGGCGACACCTTTGTCACCACCGCACCATTCGTGGGAAGGTCGACGCATGGCACACGATCAATCCCATACCCATTCACCCGGTACGCACTCACCCGGCAGCCATCAACCGGGTAGTGCACCACACAGTGCACAGGAATGGGATGAGCGGTACAGCAGCGCCGACCGATTGTGGACGACACTCGTCAATCCGTCTCTCGTCGACGAGACCGGCGAATTGCCACCGGGAACCGCACTCGACGTCGGCTCCGGTGAGGGTGCCGACGCCCGTTGGCTCGCCGGCCAGGGCTGGCAGGTCACGGCCGTGGACATCTCCCAGGTCGCCATCGACCGTGCCGCACAGCTCGATTCGGGAACCGGATCCGGAATCCACTGGCTACGCACCGATCTCACCGTCGACGACGTACCGGGCAGTTTCGCGCTGATCAGCGCCCACTATTTCCCTATCCCCGCAGCCGATCTCGCGGTCGCGAAGAAGCTGGTGGCGGCCGTAGCACCCGGCGGAACGCTACTCGTGGTCGCCCACGACGAAAGCGGCATCCGCGCACACGGTATCGACCCCCACAACTACGTACAGCCCGCCGACTACAAAGCGCTGCTCGATGACTCGTGGACGATCATCACCGACGAAACCCGCCCACGCTCACGTCCCGCCGGTTCGCCTGCCTCCGGACAGCGCCACGTCCTCGACGTCGTCCTGCGCGCCCGACGGAACCCGTAAGGCACAGACTATTCGTCCTCTTTGAAGCCATCGCCGAGGTCACCGACGAACCCGAGGGTGTATTCATCCTTGTTGAGACTCCCACCCCGGCGGGCTGCCGGGGTGCACGCGGGTGCGGTTCTTGTATCCGTGCGCCTCGTCGACGTTGAGACTCCCACCCCGGCGGGTTGCCGGGGTGCACGGCGCGAGGACTCTATCCCGACTCCGCCGGAACTGGTTGAGACTCCCACCCCGGCGGGCTGCCGGGGTGCACGTGGGACACGCAGTTCCAGTTCCCGCGGTGGGTCGTGTTGAGACTCCCACCCCGGCGGGCTGCCGGGGTGCACCCGCGCGCGGTGTCGCGCTCATAGTTCGCGCGATGGTTGAGACTCCCACCCCGGCGGGCTGCCGGGGTGCACGGTGGTGGTGCCTGTGGTGCGGCCGGCGATGACGTCGTTGAGACTCCCACCCCGGCGGGCTGCCGGGGTGCACCAACCACTGGCCGACATCTGTTGCCACACACGCGAAGTTGAGACTCCCACCCCGGCGGGCTGCCGGGGTGCACGAGGCACAGCCGTGACCGCACATCGGCCCCTCACCCGTTGAGACTCCCACCCCGGCGGGCTGCCGGGGTGCACGCCGTACGGTTCGCGGCCCACCGACCCACCCGCAGCGTTGAGACTCCCACCCCGGCGGGCTGCCGGGGTGCACTACGAAAAGTGGTGGCCTGAACTCCATGTGGGCGTTGAGACTCCCACCCCGGCGGGCTGCCGGGGTGCACGGCCGAACAAAGGGCGCTATTCGAGGTGGGGGCATGTTGAGACTCCCACCCCGGCGGGCTGCCGGGGTGCACCTACGTGGCAGGCCCCATCACCGGCCTGCCCGAGCTGTTGAGACTCCCACCCCGGCGGGCTGCCGGGGTGCACGCTCAAGCAGGACTACGACGCTGAGAAGCTGCAACGTGTTGAGACTCCCACCCCGGCGGGCTGCCGGGGTGCACCAGGTACGGCGATTCCTTCTCGACGGCGACGAGGAGGTTGAGACTCCCACCCCGGCGGGCTGCCGGGGTGCACGGTGTCGAACACTGCCTGCCCGCCGCCGGTGCCGAGGTTGAGACTCCCACCCCGGCGGGCTGCCGGGGTGCACACGGATCCTCAGCCGAGCGATTCCGGGCCAACATCGAGTTGAGACTCCCACCCCGGCGGGCTGCCGGGGTGCACGCCGCATTCTTGGCCTATGACGGTCCGCAGACGGAGTTGAGACTCCCACCCCGGCGGGCTGCCGGGGTGCACGGTTCGTCGGTCGGGATGCACAACGCCTGCAACAGGTTGAGACTCCCACCCCGGCGGGCTGCCGGGGTGCACCGCCGTTCGGGCTGTATCCGCCCGAGTGTTCGCTGTTGAGACTCCCACCCCGGCGGGCTGCCGGGGTGCACGGTTTTGTCGTCCATCACCAGGTGTCGGGTCAAGCCGTTGAGACTCCCACCCCGGCGGGCTGCCGGGGTGCACTCGGAACCGCCACCGCCACCAGCCCGGCCGTGGTGTTGAGACTCCCACCCCGGCGGGCTGCCGGGGTGCACAGGCCGCAGTATGGCCGAACCCTGTACGGGCGGGTGTTGAGACTCCCACCCCGGCGGGCTGCCGGGGTGCACGATGTGCTCCTTGTCCAGCAGGATGGCGAGCTTCTGTTGAGACTCCCACCCCGGCGGGCTGCCGGGGTGCACGATCGACCGGTCTTGCGGCATGAGCGCGGCGAGCAGGTTGAGACTCCCACCCCGGCGGGCTGCCGGGGTGCACGATACGCGGTAGTGCGGGCGGGCAAAGCGGAGATGGGTTGAGACTCCCACCCCGGCGGGCTGCCGGGGTGCACCAGCTGCTCGGCGACAACCAGGCCCTTGCGACCGCCGTTGAGACTCCCACCCCGGCGGGCTGCCGGGGTGCACCCCGGCGGGGACTGTCGGCTGCGACGATCCTGAGGCGTTGAGACTCCCACCCCGGCGGGCTGCCGGGGTGCACGCGCCCGCCGACAACGCCGACGACCCCAAACCGGAGTTGAGACTCCCACCCCGGCGGGCTGCCGGGGTGCACGACGCCGCGCAGCCCGATTCTCACCATTGCGGGATTTGTTGAGACTCCCACCCCGGCGGGCTGCCGGGGTGCACCGCCGCAGATGGGGCAGAGCTGGGACCACTGCGCACGTTGAGACTCCCACCCCGGCGGGCTGCCGGGGTGCACGGCAGCCCGGGTGACAAGACGATCGAGCTGGTCAAGTTGAGACTCCCACCCCGGCGGGCTGCCGGGGTGCACCTCCGGAGCATCACCCTCCTCGGGGTCGGGGCCCATGTTGAGACTCCCACCCCGGCGGGCTGCCGGGGTGCACCCTACCGGACACCGAACGGTTGTCGTTGGCGAAGTTGAGACTCCCACCCCGGCGGGCTGCCGGGGTGCACGGCCGGGATCAATGCGGCCCTTGACGCCGCGACGTTGAGACTCCCACCCCGGCGGGCTGCCGGGGTGCACTTCGGGCAAGTCTGGTTGCCTGCGTGCCCACTCGGAGTTGAGACTCCCACCCCGGCGGGCTGCCGGGGTGCACACGAAACGGTATCGGCTCGGGCGTTGCGCGGCGACGTTGAGACTCCCACCCCGGCGGGCTGCCGGGGTGCACACTACGATTCTCCCCAACCCCACCCCCTGACACGGAGTTGAGACTCCCACCCCGGCGGGCTGCCGGGGTGCACGGCGAACGCCGCCGACATGGAGCAGGTCATTTGGATGTTGAGACTCCCACCCCGGCGGGCTGCCGGGGTGCACGTGCCCGTCATCAGCGTTCCACCGGCGCGGGTGAAGTTGAGACTCCCACCCCGGCGGGCTGCCGGGGTGCACAGCACGACGTGTACACATACCAAGTGCGAGAAGGGTTGAGACTCCCACCCCGGCGGGCTGCCGGGGTGCACGTCCGTGATGTCGGCGTCGTCACCCTCACCGACACCGTTGAGACTCCCACCCCGGCGGGCTGCCGGGGTGCACCTGATCGTGCAGCGGTAGAAGCGGCGTACGCCGAAGGCGTTGAGACTCCCACCCCGGCGGGCTGCCGGGGTGCACCTGTCCGTCATCCCCCGCGCACTGTCGGTGGAGATGGTTGAGACTCCCACCCCGGCGGGCTGCCGGGGTGCACGCCATTCGACGGGCTGGTTGCACATGGGGCATGGCGTTGAGACTCCCACCCCGGCGGGCTGCCGGGGTGCACGTCGTCGTGGACGGGCATGGTCGGTGACCTGTTGATGTTGAGACTCCCACCCCGGCGGGCTGCCGGGGTGCACCGCCGGCTGCGGCCACGATGGTGTGGGTGTCAGTCATGTTGAGACTCCCACCCCGGCGGGCTGCCGGGGTGCACGCGGTGTCCTGGTCGGCCCACACCAGTGCGGTGAGGTTGAGACTCCCACCCCGGCGGGCTGCCGGGGTGCACCGCCGGAACACGTGGGAGGTCACCCACTCGAACTCGTCGTTGAGACTCCCACCCCGGCGGGCTGCCGGGGTGCACGCGACCGAGGGGTCGTGACGATCCGATGGGCCAAGTTGAGACTCCCACCCCGGCGGGCTGCCGGGGTGCACGTTGGTGGGCTTCTGCCGCTCCTGCAGGAGCGGCAGTTGAGACTCCCACCCCGGCGGGCTGCCGGGGTGCACGACAGGCTGCGTTCACCCAGCCGTACAAGGCGGCGTTGAGACTCCCACCCCGGCGGGCTGCCGGGGTGCACGGCCGATCAGGAGCCGTCGTGGAAGTGGGAGGCGGTTGAGACTCCCACCCCGGCGGGCTGCCGGGGTGCACCTCAGGCTCGGCCGCATCCGTCCGCACATGATCACGTTGAGACTCCCACCCCGGCGGGCTGCCGGGGTGCACCGCGCGTTTTTCCTCCACCGACTCGCGCGTCGGTTGTTGAGACTCCCACCCCGGCGGGCTGCCGGGGTGCACGATGACGGGTTGAGACTTCGGGGTCCGCGGACGACGTTGAGACTCCCACCCCGGCGGGCTGCCGGGGTGCACCGACATGTCCAACCCGACGACCTTGGGATGGACACAGTTGAGACTCCCACCCCGGCGGGCTGCCGGGGTGCACCGGAGTGCGGTGGCATCTCGTCGGATGCGTGTGCGGGGTTGAGACTCCCACCCCGGCGGGCTGCCGGGGTGCACGTGGTAGCTCTAGCGGGTACGCTATCGGCCACGAAAGTTGAGACTCCCACCCCGGCGGGCTGCCGGGGTGCACGTTGGCCAGAGCCAGCTACACCACCAACCCGAGGAGTGTTGAGACTCCCACCCCGGCGGGCTGCCGGGGTGCACCAGTACATAGCCCTCATGGTCCGTATGCGCCTACTGGAGTTGAGACTCCCACCCCGGCGGGCTGCCGGGGTGCACAGTGGTCCGACATCCTGGAGGCCGCCGGTTGGGTGTTGAGACTCCCACCCCGGCGGGCTGCCGGGGTGCACTGCATCTGACCTGCCCGTTTGGACAAGAGACTGCGCTCAGCCAGGTTGAAGCGTGGCTGATGGGTCTGATGTTACACATGTTCTGGGGAGGGCGCGCTGAGGCTGGCATCACTGCTCGTTCTCAGAGAGTCCAGGCATCGTCGAACGGCAGTTCGCGGCGTTGGCCGAGGTGAGTGACCGTACTGAAATCTGCAGCATGGATCAGGTAGATGCGAAGGCTGTCGTGGGCGGGGTCGATGACGGCTTTGAGTTTGGCGGTGAGTCGCGCGAGGTCGGTTGGGGAACAGACAATCTCGAAAACGGAGTATTGGACGCGTTGGCCGAAACCTTCGCAGATCTTGGCTACTTTCCGGAGGCGACGTTTGCCAGCGTCTGTCGTGGTGGCGACGTCGTAGGTCAGAACGAGGTTCACCGGATCACCAACTCGTGTGGCTGGTACATGGTGCCAGAACGAAGTGCATTGGCGAGGACGTTCGCTTGCGCGATGGGGACTGCAGCGTTCGGCAGCGCAGCTCGGGCGGCACGTAGGTTGCAGTCACGTTGTCGGTGTTGATGCCAGGCGTTCATGACAACCTCACGACCTTCGTCGGTCAGTGCAACGGCCCCGGTGAGCTGTGATTCGAAGTGAGTATCGCGGAGTTGTTTCCGGTTGAACAATGAGACGGTTAGTCGGTCGGCGGCCGGGCGGAACTCCTCCATCAGGTCAAGGACCAGTGACGGCTGGCTGTCCCGGTCGCCGTGGAGGTAGCCGCAGTACGGGTCAAGGCCCGCCGCGTGAATCGCTCCATGGACCGACAGACGAGTCATCGCGTAGAGGAACGAGAGGGTCGCGTTCACGGGGTCAGTGGCAGGACGACGATGTCGTCCGGGGAAAGACTGCGCCTTCAAGACGTTCCCGAACTCGGCGAAATATCGACGTGTGGCAGCACCTTCGATACCAAGTGCGGTGGCACGGTCGGCCTGGTCGAGCGTTAGGCGATCATCGTCAAGCTGGGCGGCGGTGGCATGCAGCGTACGCGCTGTGTCTTGGTCGGCGTCGCGTGCCCACTGTCGCAATGCCCATCGCATCTGGTTGATCTTCCCTGCCACTATTGTCCGGGCAAGTGCGTTGCGTTGCTCGTCATCGAAGTGAGCACGGTACTGGTACCTACGAAGTTGTCCGCGGCCGCTGTCGGGGCCTTCGATGACTGCGCGGGGCTTCCCGTAGAGGCTGAGGATCGCGATCGTCCGGCCATCTTCCGCACAGCGTGTGAGAAGTGGGGTCGAGATATCGACTCCACTGAGGACGGCGATGGAGTCGATTGCATTCAGTGGTAGACGTCGCGGTTTCGCGTCGTCACGGAGCGCTCGCACAGCGTCGCCGTCGAGGATGAGCCGCGTGCCAGGGGTGTGAACGAACAAGGTGCGTAGGAAGTAGGAGGTCACAGCCACTGCACTCCCCGTGGTTGGCAGGCGTTCTGCACACTGCATGAGGTGCACAGTCGCGGTTGGTAGGCGGCCGGAATGGTGGCCTGAAGCGCGACGCGCGCCTCGGCGATCAGGTTGATCACCGCGTCTCGATACTCGTTCACGCGTACGAGTTCGCGTCGCTTCTCTTTGGTGATGTAGATCGCCACAGCAGGGACCAGTGTGTGCAGCATTTCTTCGAGACATATGGCTTGCGCGATGGTTTGAGCGATCGTCGGAAATAGGTTTCCGGCTCCTCGGCCGCGTTTGTGCTCGACCGGCATCAGGATCCCGTCGGCGGCGCATTCAATCGCGTCGGCGATGCCGTAAATGTGATGAACGTGGCTGACGAGGGCGACGTTGTGGTGGACCGTGACCCCGCGACGGTGGTCGGCACCGCCTGCGTCGACGCGGGTGTGACCTGATGTTCCCTCTACCGTGATGTGGTTGTCTGCCCACACTCCTTCGCGAAGGAGTGAAGCCTGCCGTGGGCAGTAGGCGTAGTGCTGCAGCGTCGAAAGGGTCAACCACTCGGCGTCGCCCTCGTCGCTCATGTCATAGGACCTGTTTGAAGGTCACACCGGGCTTGACCTCGCCCTCGACGGGCGGGGTGATGGTGTAGTCGGCGCCGGTCGTCGGGATCTCCTTGTCGGTCGTCTTGGTGATCTTGATCGAGTCGAGGAGGGTGCGGGCCGGCGCGTTGCCGAGTGCGTTGGAGTGGCTGAACACGAACAGGTTGCGAACCGAGACGTCAGGTCGTGCCGCGCTGCGGGTCACCTCGAACATGTTGGTCAGGGTCGACCAGAGCGCTTCAAGGTCTACGCTGGTGACCTGGTTGTTCCGGGTGGGCTGATAGTGCACTCGGCAGGCATAGAGACCGTACGGAATCACAGTCTTGCTGCCCATCTGGGAGGCGTTGTCCTTATTCTCCTCCTTGGTGGAGGCCGTACGCGTGATACTGAGGTCGATGGGGAGGACCGGGTCGAGCGAGCGCGCGATGCCGATGGTGACCGGCCCAGTGATCTTGCCAGCCGACGCGTTGCCAGTGCTCATGACAGCACCGAACATTCGCACGTCGAAGTAGTTCTCGACCATGTAGGAGCCAGCCTTTGCGACTGAGTCACCCTTGACGTTCTTACCCTTCTCCAAGCCAAGGGTGTCGTACGCGTCCTCGAGTTCGGCGTTAAGTGCGACTCCGCGACGGATGAAGATCCGGTTGTGTTCGGCAGGAAGGATGCCCTCATCGATCTGGAACTGGATCGCGTCGCGGACCTTGCGTTTGATACTCACGTCGGAGACCAAGCCGTGTCCGGTGTCGAGGTCGGTGCGGGGCTTGCCCGCGTTGTCCGGGTCGCCGTTCGGGTTGGAGTCGTACGCCTCGAAGAGATAGAGGGCGTCGTGTTTGACCGTGGGGTCGCTGTGGGTGGTCATCTCAGTCTTCCTTGGCCGTCTCGGGTTGGTTGAACGATGCGGATTGGTCTTCCTTGGCGGCTTTCGCAACCTTCCAGGCGTCGAAGTTCGCCTGTCGCTGCTGGTGGTAGCCAGCGATCCAGAGGGCTTGGTCCTTTGCTGCGAGGTGACCGGGGGCGCCCTCTGGTTGCCGGGCGTGGAGTTCGTCGAGTTGCCTCTCGAAGCGAATGCGGGCTCCCTTGCCCACTTTGCGTCCGACGGCATTCAGGTGTTGTTGCGCGAGCACCGAGAGCGCGTGGTCGACGCTGGCCGGGTTCGACGACGCGCGCTCGAAGTAGCGGTCGGTGATCGTGGCGTTCACTTCTCCCCCGAGCGCTTGCCGTTGGAGTGATTCCCGAACCGCGAACAGGCGTCCGGACAGGAAGGCAGGATCGTTGCGATCCTCGTCGAGATACTGGGTCAATGGGTTCTCCTTGAGGAAACTCCTGTTGAGGGTCAACCGGATAAGCGCGAATCGGGCTGCTTGACGGGCTCGGACGGTCCCGACCACCCGAGCGTCGTCATGCTTGAGATAGTGAACTTCGGCCTGAGCACGGCGCAGGGCAGCGAGGAGCAGGGCCGGAGCCGGCGCGGATCCGGTGAGCGCACATCGAAGAAGCTGGTCTCGAGCACCCTCTGGTGCCGTTCCGCCGTTGGTGTCGGAGGGGACGTAGGGACCGCAGCTGCGGGCTATCGCGGAAACAGATCGGTAAGGCCGTTCCCGGTCTGGGCCGCCGATGCCGTCGAACCACGCGGCGACGTTCTCCTGTGCCTGTTCGACGGGGATGTCGATCCATCCACGAACCACGAGACGGGCGACGTTTCCTGAGAATGTCAGCGCATAGAAGCGGTCAGCCGCATCAATCTCACCCACAGGTCGACGGCCACGTTCTGGGGCAGCAACGAACCCCGCTACCTGAGCGGGCTCAGGCTGCTCAAGGACTCCGAAACCCAGGTCGTCGTCGGTGGTCCACCAGATCGTCGCGGTCGGGTCGCCGCGGTAGCCCCAGCGGTGGTCCTGACTTCCAGCGAGTTTGTTGAACCCAGTGACCGCACCGGAGGCACAATCCACGCAGATCGGGGCTGACTTCAGGCCAACGCCGCGGGCTCCTCGTGAAGCAGCAGGAAAGTTGGTGCTCAGGAGGGCGATGTTAGCCGTGCTGGTCGCGGGGATGAGCGCTCCTTGAAGGGACTGGGGCAGGGTGTCGACGGTCGGTTTCATCTGACTGCACGAGAGACACACTTGGGTGTTCCCAGTGCCGGATTTCGCGGCGGTCATCTGCTCGGCCCAGAACCTCTTTGCCATAGCACGAGAGTGCAGCGGAGCGGTGTCACCGACTTGGATGGCGATCGGGTCCAAGTCCAGTCGCTTACTGCTGAACTCATCGAGAGCTTGGATGCTTTGCTCCAGTCCAGGGCTCCCGGCCTTTCGCCAGCGAAGGAAGGTGTGGGCGTCCGCGTCGTCGTTGGCGTCGGCATAGTCGGCGAGTAGATCGTCGAATGCGTTGCGTTTCGCGACCGCTGCAGCGTCTTCCTTCGGTTGTTTGGAAGGATCCTTGGCGATCTTGGGCCTCCCGAGGACGTAGCCCGCGTTATCGCAGGCGAGGAACGGCACCACCTTCACAGTGCGCACCATCGCCGGAACCGAGTCCGACCTTGCCACCATCTTCGGTTTGCTGCTCGTCCGGTCCTGCTCGTAGCGGGAGACAAGGTATCCATGGCTCGCGTCGTCACTGACGTGCAGCATGAAGCCAAGCTTCTTTTGGTCATACCCAACAGTCGGAGCTCCGTCGAGTGCCGCATACTTCGCCAAGGCTGTAAGCAACACGGCTCAAACCCCCGCCTTACCGGCTTCAGCCATCAGCCCCGCACGAGGGATGTCAAGCACACCGTTGACGATCTTGGCATCGAACCAGTCGTAGGTTTCCGCACCGGTCTGCTCGTTGTAGTTGATGCTGTGAAGCATGACCCCCAGGTCCTCGTTCCAGGTGATGGGCTTGGTGTCATCTGCAGGTGTCACGTCCGCGTGGAACTCGCGCATGCCGAGGAAGGGCTGCCGGAACGACTGTCCGCGTTCGACACGTCGAGTGAACTGGGCACGCCATTTGGCCGGGTCTTGTTCGACGGCGTCAGGGTGGACCCAGACGTTAGCGTGGATTCGGTAGTGAACGTCACGGAGCATGGTTGTCATCCGCTGCTGTACCGCGTTGTCGACGTCGAGGTAGCCACGGGCGAGGTGGTCACGCGTGATCGCTGTTTCGCTCTCGTTCCGCCTCATGGTCGTCCATGAGACCTTGGCGAGAACCTCGATCCGCTCGATCACCCACCTGAACTGCGGTTTCCAGAGCGTCGCGGACAGCAGCCCGACCGCGGCCGTGGGAGTCATAACCGGGTAACTCACTCGTTCGCTCACGAGTTCTGGCCGAGTAAAGCAAGCAAAGTCCCCGCGTGCTTGGACGCGGATGCTCGGGTAACGGAACGTGTCGGGAGCGGTGAGACCGCTCCAGTCGTGGTGAACGCTCATAGTTCGAAGGTACTCCATGTTCCTTTTATCGTCTTAGATCGCGAAAGTTCGAATATTTCGAGATGAAAACGAGGCGTGCGCTGCCCCTCCAAGCTATGAGAGGAAGGGCAGCGCACAGGTGTCGATCTCCGACGACAAAAGGTTGAGACTCCCGCCGACCCTGTTGGTCGGCGCGGCTCCAATGTAGTTGCAGAGACCGGTCACCAGTCACCAGATCGTCGCCTCCGACGGGGCCTCGACCACGACGCCGCATTCAGGGTCGTACTCCCCCGTCCAAAGCAGGGGTCCGCCCGCTAGTTGCTCGGTCATGCCTGGATACCGCTGAATGAAGGCTCGCGGGATGGAGGCGCTCAATGCCGAGACTGTTCGTCGCTCGGCACGCGACATCACGTACGCCGGGTGACACAGGCGCTCGATCAAGGCGTCAAGGGCCACTCGATCGGTCTCGTCGATCGGGTCATTGATCAGCACCGCGATCGAGCGGTCATCGATCATTTGGAAGCTCGTACGCGTTGCTTCGAACTTCAGTTTCTCTCGATGCTCCCGGATGGTGGTCGATGGGCTCGCCTGGCCACCGCCGTGATAGCTCCCGTAGAGAAGCGTGTAGTAGTCGGCCATCGCTGTTGGATCACCGAAGCACGGTGGCGAACCGGCAGCGGATTGCTGCGGGATAAATATCGCTCTGGTGTGTTCGGTGGCGGTCCGGTAGGCGCCCGACGGGCCGCGGGGGCTGAGGGGCTGGAAGACGACGACTCGCCCGCCTGATGTTCCCAGACGCCCCTCTCGGTTGCAGCGGCCGGCGCTTTGCACCACGGAGTCCGCCGGACCCAGTGCGCGGAACACCACGGGGAAGTCGATATCGACGCCTGCCTCGATCAACTGGGTCGAGATCAAGATGATCGGCTCATCATTTGCCAGGCGCGCTTTGGCCTCCTCGAGCACCACTGCCCGGTGCCGGCTGTACATCCTCGTCGACAGGTGGAGTACCACGACCCCGTCCCCCGCAGTGCTCTGGACAAGACGGTGGAGCCGCTGTGCGTCCGTCGTCGTGTTGACGATCGTCAGTGCCTGGCGCTCACTGCTCAGTTCGTTTGCGATGTCTTCCCAGGGCTGTTCGGCAGCGCGTACGTCATAGCGAACTCTCCGGGTGATCGGCGGTATGTAATCGACAGGCGCCAGATCGATGGGCTTCAGTTCGGCCCATTCGGGCAGACTCCAGAACGAGGGTTGCGTCGCTGAGGAGAGCAAGAACGTGACGCCGTAGTGGTCGCTGAGTTCGCGCATCATCTGCAAAATCGCCGGCACCAACTCGACCGGCAACGCCTGCACCTCGTCGATGATGACCACCGAGTTGGCGATCCGATGCAGTTTTCGGGTGGCTCGGGGGCGGTTATCGAAGAGCGACTCCAACAACTGGACCGTCGTGGTGACGATGAACTCGGCATCCCAGTTCTCGGCGGCGAGACGACGCCACGGGTTATCGGCGGTTGCATCGTCGAGGATGTTGGAGTGATGCTCCAGGACGATCTCGTCGCCGAGGTCCTGAAACATCTGACGGTAGACGTTCGCGTTCTGTGTTGTGATCGATGTGTAGGGCACAGCGACGATCACGCGTCTCTTCTCAGTCTTTACGGCATGGCTCAGCGCGAAGATCGCCGACGACATCGTCTTCCCCGAACCGGTCGGGGCCGGCAGTCGGTAGATCCCCGAATTCAGCGGCGATTGCTCACCTACCGTGCGTGCCCGCTCGAAGTAGTCCCACCGCATCGCCCCGACATCGTCGCCCGCAGCGGGGTGGCTGCCGTGTTTCCCGGCGTAGGCACGAACGAACTCCTCTCGAAGCGATTCCATGCCGTGGGTTTCCGATCGCGCCGGTGTCCCTGACCCGTTGAAGTGGCCGGCGGTGTCCAGGTAGTCCGCATCGACCAAGGCGGAGTGACACATCCGGGTGAACAACTCGTAGTCCAAGCGTTTATGAAGCCACTCGGGAAGCGTGACGTTGTTTGCAAGCTCCCGGAGGTCGAAAGGGACTTCGTCCTCAATCAGGGTAACCAGTGCGTCCAGATGACCAGGGAACCGATTCATCCAATTCAGCGCCGCACGCACAGGAACGTACGGACTCGGAAGGTCCGGGATCTGATTGTGGTGGCCAAAGTTCATCAACGCCATCACCCTGGCAGCTTCGACGTTGCCCGCCTCCAGCAGCAGACCAGCAAGCGCCGCGCCCTCAAGTTTGTGCGGCGCACCGAGTTTCGCACCGCCATCGACCGCACGTGCGCGCAGCGCATCCTGAACCTCCGCAGTCAGCTTCCCCGCATCATGCACCAGGCCCGCGAGCCGACACAGGGAGGAACCACCGAACGGCGCCGCGAACTCGGCGGCCAACTCCGCCACCGCCACGGCGTGGTCCGACCACAAGTGCCACACACTTTTTCCGGTTTGATCCGGCGTGTGCGCGTACAAACATTGCTCCGTCGAGAGTGGCCGCACCGGCACCACTTCGTTGCGATCTCGGACACCGTGCTGGTCCTGAATCTTGGTCACGAGATGACCATCCCACAAGCGTCTGACATTCTTGTTTGAACGCCACTACGACCGGTAACGCGAACTCAAACGCCTGTCGTTTCGGACCCGGCCAGCGGGCTCCATTTCGGATCCCCCTGTTCGGCGGCTTGAGCGCCGAACCAGACCTCGGTCTCCGGCAGCAGCCGGAAGTCGATCCGCCAGGCATGCCAGAGCGGTGCTCAGACCTCGAAAGCGGAGGGTGTTGGTGGGTAGATCAAGTCTCAAATGCATTCAGGCGCCGGATCCGTTGGATCCGGCGCCTGAATCAGAGTAGCGGGGACAGGATTTGAACCTGCGACCTCTGGGTTATGAGCCCAGCGAGCTA
>NZ_CALLZT010000185.1:0-3243 GCF_937858515.1 uncultured Gordonia sp.
GGGGCGTGTCTGAACACTTCCAAACAGTTGTCCTGGGTGCTGGTCCAGGTGGGTACGTGGCTGCGATCCGGTCGGCTCAGCTGGGCATGAAAACTGCCGTCATCGAAGAAAAGTACTGGGGGGGTGTGTGCCTGAACGTCGGGTGCATTCCTTCCAAGGCGCTGCTGCGTAACGCCGAACTCGCGCACGTCTTCAACCACGAGGCCAAGACGTTCGGCATATCCGGTACCGCCACCTTCGACTTCGGCGCCGCTTTCGACCGCAGCCGCAAGGTCTCGGACGGCATCGTCAAGGGTGTCCACTTCTTGATGAAGAAGAACAAGATCACCGAGATCGACGGGTACGGGGTGTTCACCGACGCCAAGACCATCACCGTCGGCGACCGGGTGATCACGTTCGACAACGTCATCATCGACACGGGCTCCACCGTCCGGCTGCTGCCGGGCGTGGAACTGTCCGACAACGTGGTCACCTACGAGACCCAGATCCTCACCCGTGAGCTGCCCGGCTCGATCGTGATCGTCGGCGCCGGCGCCATCGGTATGGAGTTCGGGTATGTCCTGGCCAACTACGGCGTGGACGTCACCATCATCGAGTTCATGGACCGGGTGCTGCCCAACGAGGACGTGGACGTCTCCAAGGTCATCGCCAAGGAGTACAAGAAGCTCGGTGTGAAGGTCCTCACCTCCACCGGTGTGCAGACGGTCACCGACAACGGCGATTCGGTCACCGTCACCTATAAGGACAAGGCGGGCAACGACGGTTCGCTCACCGTCGACAAGGTGCTCATGTCGGTCGGTTTCGCGCCCCGCGTCGACGGTTTCGGCCTGGAGCGCATGGGTGTGCAGCTCACCGAACGCGGCGCCATCGCGATCGACGACTACATGCGCACCAATGTCGACGGCATCTACGCGATCGGTGACGTGACCGCCAAGCTGCAGCTCGCGCACGTCGCGGAGGCACAGGGAGTGGTGGCCGCCGAGACGATGGCCGGCGCGGAGACGATGACCCTCGGTGACTACCGGTTCATGCCGCGTGCCACGTTCTGCCAGCCGCAGGTCGCCTCGTTCGGTTTGACCGAGGCGCAGGCCAAGGACGCCGGTTACAACGTCAAGGCCACCCAGTTCCCGTTCTCGGCCAACGGCAAGGCGCAGGGCCTGGCGGCCACCGCCGGCTTCGTCAAGCTGGTGACCAATGCCGACACCGACGAGCTGTTGGGCGGACATCTGGTGGGCGACAACGTCTCCGAGATGCTGCCTGAGCTGACCCTGGCCCACAAGTGGGACCTGACCGCCAAGGAACTGGCCCGCAACGTCCACACGCACCCCACCCTTTCTGAGGCTCTCCAGGAGACCTTCCACGGGGCTATCGGGCACATGATCAATCTGTGATCGGGTACAAAAACCGCCCTCCACAACGCGGCGGATGCAGATACGCATCGCCGCAGTCGTGGAGGGCGGTTTTTGTTCGGGGGTTCGGGTGAATGAGGTGAGCAGGGTCTGGGTACCTCCGTGGGTGTTGGATATTCGGGGAACAGTTGAGTGTCTGCACCGGGGGTCGGGGGATCCCGCGATGCGGTATGCGCCTGACGGGTCGATCTGGCGGGCCTGCCACACCCCCGATGGTCCGGGAACCCTCCGGTTACTTGCCGTACCTGAGGGTGTGCGGGGAACGGGCTGGGGTCCGGGCGGGCCCTGGCTGGTCGAGCACTTTCCGGAACTTATCGGAGCACTGGATGATCCGGAAGAACTGCGTACCGATGATCCGGTGGTGAACGGACTTGTCCAGCGGGCCCGGGGTTTCCGGATCTGCCGGACCGGCCGGGTGTGGGAGGCGCTGGTGCCGGCCATTCTGGAACAGAAGGTGGTGGGTACCGAGGCGTTCCGCGCCTGGCGATATCTGTTGCGGCGCTTCGGTGAACCCGCCCCCGGACCGGTCGCCGCATCGATGCGGGTGCCGCCGCCACCGCAGGTGTGGGCGCAGATCCCGTCGTGGGAGTGGCATCGCAGCGGTATCGAACCGGTACGGATGCGCACGATCCGCGGGGCAACATCGATGGATGTGGAACGCCACCCCGACAAACTGACGGTGCTGCGCGGTGTGGGGCCGTGGACGGCGGCCGAAACCCGGATGCGGGCCGTCGGCGACCCGGATGCGGTGCCGGTGGGCGACTTCCACATCCCGAGAGTCGTGGGGCAGACGCTAGCCGGCAGCCCCGTCGACGACGCCGGGATGCTCGAACTCCTCGAACCCTTTGCCGGACAACGGGGCCGGGTGGTCCGGCTGTGCGTCCGGTACGGCGAGTGGCCGCAACGCAAGGGCCCCCGAATGTCGGTGCGCGACTACCGCTCTCTGTAGAACCGCCTCATGCACGCGCGAACTGGGTCCGGTGCAGCTGCGCGTAGCGACCGTCACGTTCGAGCAGATCCGGATGATCACCGCGTTCGACGACGCGTCCGTCCTCGATGACGACGATCTCGTCGGCGGCCCGGATCGTGGAGAGCCGATGCGCGATGACCAGCGACGTCCGCCCCGCGAGTGCCTCGGCGAGGGCGTCGGCGACCTCGGCCTCCGATGTCGAATCCAGATGTGCGGTGGCCTCGTCGAGGATCACGACGGCAGGTTTGGCCAGCAGCAGCCGGGCGATCGTCAGGCGTTGCCGCTCACCACCGGAGAGCCGGTATCCACGTTCTCCGACAATGGTTTCCAGACCGTCAGGTAGCATCCGCACCAGTTCGTCCAGCCGGGCCCGGCGCAGCGCGGCCCACAGTTCATCGTCGGGGATGTCGGGCCGGGCCAGCGTCAGATTCGCGCGGACGGTGTCGTGGAACAGGTGACCGTCCTGTGTCACCATGCCGACGGTGCGGTGCACCGAGGCGCCGGTGAGGTCGCGGACGTCGACACCGTTGAGGGTGACCGCCCCGGAGTCGACGTCATAGAGCCGCGTCGCCAGCGATGCGATGGTGGATTTGCCGGCGCCGGAACTGCCGACGAGCGCAACCATTTTCCCGGCCGGAATGTCGAGGTCGACGTGGTGCAGGATCGTGGTTCCGCCCCGGCTATCCAGTTGCGCAACCTCTTCCAGAGAGGCGAGCGAAACCTTGTCCGCGGCCGGATAGGTGAAGGACACGTCGTTGAACCGCACCGAGACGCCGTCGCCGACCCCGGGGACGTCCACGGCATCCGGTTTGTCCTGGATCAGCGGTTCGAGGTCGAGGACCTCGAAGACCCGCTCGAAACTCA
>NZ_CALLZT010000186.1:0-6643 GCF_937858515.1 uncultured Gordonia sp.
GGACTGCTGATGTTGGTGGTGTCACCGGCCATCTGCGGCAACATCATCGTCCGCTTCGGCACCGACGAACAGAAGCAGCGCTGGGTGCCGGGACTGGCCGACGGCTCCTACGTGATGGCCTTCGGCATCACCGAGCCTGATGCCGGATCCAACTCGCACCGTATCACCACCACCGCGCACCGCGATGGTTCCGACTGGATCCTGAACGGGCAGAAGGTCTTCATCTCCGGTGTCGACCAGGCTGACTCGGTGCTCATCGTCGCCCGGACCGCCGACGCCAAGACTGGCAAACTCAAGCCGGCGCTGTTCGTGGTGCCCACCGACGCACCCGGATTCACCCGCACCATGATCGAGATGGAACTGGTCAACCCGGAAAAGCAGTTCCAGCTGTTCTTCGACGACGTGCGGCTGCCCGCCGACGCACTCATCGGCGACGAGGACGCCGGGCTCGCGCAACTGTTCGCCGGACTCAACCCCGAACGCATCATGGCCTCGGCGACGGCGGTGGGGCTGGCGCGGTTCGCGCTCGGCAAGGCCGTCGACTACGTCAAAGAACGCACCGTGTGGAAGGCGCCGCTCGCCACCCATCAGGCGATCTCGCATCCGTTGGCGCAGTGCAAGATCGAGATCGAGATGGCCAAGCTGATGATGCAGAAGGCGGCTGTGCTGTACGACGCCGGTGACGACTGGGGAGCCGCCGAAGCGGCCAACATGTCGAAGTACGCGGCCGGGGAGGCGTGTGTGAAAACGGTTGACCAGGCAGTGCATTCGCTCGGCGGCAACGGGCTGACCGTCGAATACGGTCTCGCGTCGGCGATCGGCCTGTCGCGGGTCACCCGCATCGCGCCGGTCAGCCGCGAGATGATCTTGAATTTCGTGGCCCAGGCGAGCCTTGGGTTGCCGAAGTCGTACTGAGGTGGTGGCGTCAGGTGTCGAAAGGTCGCCGGACCCTTCGTGACCCTCGCTCCTTCGTCGCAACGGCCTCAGGGATCAAGATGTTTGGTCGCTTCGGCCTCAGGGATCAAGAAGTTTGGTTGCTTCGGCGTCTGGGGGTGAGTTGTGTGGTTGGTTCGGCGTCTGGGGGTGAGTTGTGTGGTTGGTTCGGTGTCTGGGGTCGAGTTGTGTGGTTGGTTCGGTGTTTGGGGGTGGGATGTGTGGTTGCTTCGCCTCGGGGTCACGACGTTTGGTTGCTGTGGTTTTGATCTTTCGCGAGTGGCTTCTTGATCCCCCTGGTAAACGGGCCGTGGACCAAGGAACTGTGGGAGGTGGTTTTGATCTTTCGCGAGTGGCCTTTTGATCCCTGAGGGCGGCGGCGAGCTTGCGAGACGACGCGTCACGAAGGGTCCGGTGAGACGGGGCTCTCAACCGGTGGAAATGGATAGGAGAAGAAGGTGACTGAGACGCTGGTGCGGCGGGACGTCGACGCGGGAGTGCTGACGCTGACGCTGGATTCGCCGAAGAACCGGAATGCGCTGAGCACGACGCTGGTGGCGCAGCTCAATTCGGGACTCATCGAGGCCGCAGAGAATCCGGACGTCCGGGCGGTGGTGCTCACCCACGCAGGTGGAACATTCTGCGCCGGAGCCGATCTGAGTGCGGCGCTGGCATCGGGCGCCACACCCGAGGAGGCGTCGGCGCAGGGGGCGGGGGCGATGGTGGAGCTGATGCGATCCATTCTTGAACTGCCCAAGCCGGTGATCGCGAGAATCGACGGGCACGTGCGGGCAGGCGGATTCGGGCTCGTCTCCGCGGCGGACATCGCGATCGGCGGTGCGGCATGTACATTCGCGCTCACCGAGTCACGTCTCGGGCTGGCACCGGCCATCATCTCGCTGACCGTGCTACCGCGGCTTTCCTCCCGGTCGGCGTCGCGCTACTTTCTCACCGGGGAAAAGTTCGGGCCGGAGCAGGCCGTCGAGATGGGCCTGCTCACCGCGGCCGCCGACAGCGGGGAAGGTATCGACACAGTGATGAGCGAGGTGTTGGACGGCATCCGCAAGGCATCGCCGCAAGGTCTGGCGGCGTCGAAAGCCCTGACCACCGAAAGCATTCTGGCTGCATTCACTGCCAAGGCGGCGCTCCGTGCCGATGAATCGGCCGCACTGTTCGGCACCGACGAGGCTCGCGAAGGGATGACCGCGTTCCTGTCGCGGCGCAAGCCCGCGTGGGACCTGACGTGATCGAACGCGTTCCGCAACAAGAACGTTCACGTATAACGCGCGAGGGGTTGCTGCGTGCCGCGGTCGACGTTCTCGCCGAACAGGGCTGGGCAGCTGCCACTGTCGCCACCGTCGCCGCCCGCGCCGGGGTGTCCCGCGGCGCCGCCCAGCATCATTTCCCGACCAGGGAGTCGCTGGTCACCGCCACGCTGGAACAGATCTTCGCCGACCTGACAGCGGTCACCGCCCAGGCCACCGACACGAACGGCGACCGCATCGCCGCCGTCGTCGACCGCGCCGTCGGAATCTATACCGGCAAAGAATTCAAAGCCGCCCTGCAGGTGTGGGCGGCTGCAGCCTCCGACCCGGCGCTGCGCGAACTAATCCTGCCGCTCGAAGCGAAGTTCGCCCGCGCGGCACACCGAATGACGGTCCAGGCGCTCGGGCCATCGGACGATGAGACAAACATCCACCGCGTCGCCCAGCTCACTCTCGACCTCGCCCGTGGTCTCGGCCTTGCCGACACCCTCTCCGACGACTCCAAACGCCGCGCCCAGGTCGTCGCCACCTATGTCGAGATGGTGCGAGCGTCGCTGGGTGAGTGACGCTGCACGGATCTGTCGCTATTCAGCGACAAATGGTACTGTCGCTGAATGACGACAGTCGAGGCGTCGCGACCTGATGACCTTGGCCCCGCGCTGCGTGCCGAACGCCTGGAACAGGGGACGAGCCAGTTGGCGCTGGCCGAGATCGCCGGCGTCGGCCGACAATGGCTCAACGCCTTCGAGATGGGCGACAAGCCGTCGGCGCCGCTCGACATGGTGATGCGGGTGGCCGATGCGCTCGGTGTGTCACTGCTGCTCACACGTCCGGTACGTCGTGCACCGGGCAACCTGCCCGAACCCGTTGACCTCAACGTATTGCTCGATCGGTTCCGACAATGACCACCCCTGACCTCAGACGCGTCCTGTACGTGGTGATGAACGGGCAGGTCATCGGTGATGTCCAGCGCACCGGCAAGCAGCAGATGAGATTGCGCTACGACGCGGATACCGCCGGCAGGTTCACCCCGTTGTCGGTGTCGATGCCAGGGCCGGCAGGCCGGTACCGTGAGAACGCGATCGGTCCGTGGCTCGAAGGACTGCTGCCCGACAGGCCGGAGACACTGCGCCAGTGGCGTCGCCAGTTCGGCATCGCCGCTGATACGAGCCCGTTCGCGCTGCTGCGTCACGTCGGCGAGGACGTCGCGGGGGCCGCGCAATTCGTCCGCCCGGAACGGCTCGAGTCCGTTCTGCGGGAGGTCGGCGCGCTGACTGAACTGTCCGCACCTGAGATCGCCGACATGCTCCGGCGCGCGCTGGCGGACCTGCCCACTTCCGCCACCGACAGCGCAACGGGCAAGTTCTCGCTCGCAGGTGCACAAGCCAAGATCGCCCTGCACCGCACCGTAGGCGGATGGAGTGATCCGTCGGGTGCTGTCCCGTCGACACACATCGTCAAACCCGCGATCCCCACGATGCCAGATCAGGACCTCGTCGAGGTGGTCACGATGCGGGCGGCTTCCGCGCTGGGGTTGCGCGTGGCCCTGTGCGGCATCGAGCACTTCGACGACGAACGCGCCATCGTCATCGAACGATACGACCGCGTCGAGCAGCCAGGTACCGGGTGGATGCGGGTTCACCAAGAGGACATGTGTCAGGCGCTGCGTGTTGCTCCGTTCCGCAAGTACGAAAGCCAGGGCGGCCCGGGTGCCATCCAGGTCGCCGACCTCATCCGCCGGGTCAGCGACGACCCCGGCGCCGACAACCGGCGCTTCGCTCAAGCGTTGGTCTTCAACTGGCTGGTGTGCGGCACCGACGCCCATGCCCGGAACTATTCGCTTCTGATCAGCGGCACATCGGTGAGGCTCGCGCCGCTCTACGACCTCAACTCGCACCTCGCGTTCTCGACGGGATCGGGTAACGACCTGTCGATGAGCATCGGCGGGACGTTCCGCGCATCGCGGCTGTCCGTAGCCGACTGGCTGCGCGTCGCGCCGCGACTGCACGTCGACGGTGACTGGCTGGCCGGTGAGATCGCGCGCCAGGCCCGTGAGGTGGTCGCCGCGGTGGCGGCCGCTGCCGAGGCCGGCGACATCGTCCGCTACGAAAGTGCGGCGATGCGCAGGCTGGTCGCCAGCGTCGAACAGTGGGTGCAAACTTTGCTGCCAGTTCCGGAATCCGGAACTGGCAGCAAAGTTTAGAGGTTGCGTCCGAGGGCATTGGTGATGGTGGTGGCGTCGGTGCCTTCGGGGTCCATCTGGCGGCAGGTGGGGGAGCGTTTGCCGGCGTACCAGCGGTCGACGGCGGTGGCCTGTTGTTCGAGGTTGCAATCGGCCCAGACGACCGGGGCCGAACCGATGTCGTAGACGCGTTCGCCCAGTTCGTTGCGGATCTGGACCTCGGCGGCGTGGGAAAGGAACGCGGCCAGCGACTTCGAGTGGGCCATCTGCCAGGCGTGGACGAGTTCGTGGACGAGGATCTGGCCGATCGCCGGGTAGCTGCGGGTGCCGTCGAGTGCGGCGTTGAAACCCCGGTGGCCCAGGTTGAGGTAGGTGCGGCCGTCGGCGCCGGGGAATGCGAATGCCCGGCCGCCCTGGACGGAGATCGTGGTCAGGCGGACGTCGTCGAGCCAGGAGACCTCACCGAACACCTGTACCGCGATGTCGCGTTCGTACTGGTCGAGGGGGCGGGAGCGGACCCGCCACGCGGTGGCCGCGGCTGCGACGGACCCGGCGGCGATCGCCGCGAACAGGCCGATCGGGCCGAGCCAGAACGTCACCGCGAACACATGCGCGCCGATCAGCAGACCGATCGTCGACGGGGGGCCGGGCAGGCGCCGGAAACCGGTGCGGCGGGCGGCCCCGAGGAGCAGCCCGACGGCGCCGCCGTAGACGCGGGCGATCCGCGCCGCGACCGGCTTGACGGCCTTGGCCAGCGCCGGATTCTTTCTTACCAACTTCGCCGGCATTCACTGCTCCTTGGCGTGGGGGAGGGGTACCTTCTTGCCACCTCGCTTGGCCGGGTTCGACGGCGGTGGCACCATCGGGCCCACATCGCCGTCGGGTGCGGTGTCCAGGTCGGCGACGACCGGTGCGTGGTCGCTGGGTTTGGTTCCCTTGCGGGCCAGGCGGTCGACCCAGGCGGCCTTGGTGCGCGCGGCCGGGCAGGCGCCGGCGAGGATCAGGTCGATCCGCATCCCGAGGTCCTTGTGGAACATGCCGGCCCGGTAGTCCCAGTAGCTGAACACTCGGTCGTCGGGCCAGCGGCGGCGCACGACATCGGTCAGGCCGAGCGCTTCGAGCGCGGCCAGCGCATCGCGTTCGGGGGCGGTCACGTGGGTGTGGCCCTCGAACGAGGCCCGGTCGTATACGTCGGCGTCGGTGGGGGCGATGTTGACGTCGCCGCACAGCATCGTCGCCGCCGGGTCGGCGATGGACGCCCCGAGCTTGGCGAGCCAGTCGAGTTTGTAGACGTAGTGCGGGGAGTCCGGTTCGCGGCCGTTGGGCACGTACAGCGAATAGATGCGGACGTCGCCGCACACCGCCGACACCGCGCGCGCCTCCACCCTGCCCTCGTACTCGGGGATATCGGGGAAACCGTGCTGCACATCGTCGAGGCCGACGCGGGACAGCAGTGCGACGCCGTTCCACTGGCCCTGGCCGTTGTGGGCGATCTCGTAGCCGCGTTCGGCCAGGTCGGCGCCGAGGACGTCGTGGAAGGCGTCGTCGGAGAGTTTGGTCTCCTGTAGGCAGACGACGTCCGGTTGTCGTTGGTCGAGCCAGGGCAGGAGACGGGGGATCCGCTGTTTGACGGAGTTCACATTCCAGGTCGCCACACGCATGGGGTCGAGGGTATCGGGACCGGATTGAGTTCATCGTGGGTCTACCTCTTGTTTGACCTGGGTGGGTGCTTTTTGACCTGTGCAAAGCAGATCGGTAGAGTCAATCGGCGGTGCCCGGCACATGCTGGGCCAGTCTGCGTGCCCACCCGCATGCTCGGAGGAGACTCCGCGGAGGCACGCAGCGCTGACAGGCGCGAGTACGAGGGCTGGTGACACGCCCGACCTCGGGGTAGCGATACATGTACTGACCAGCACGAACGTGCCGGTGGGGCGAGTTGCGGAGTAACCGCGAACAGCAGTTCGCGGATCCTGCCCGGAGCACAAACCGCGACGAACGAAGAAGATTGCCAAGCAAGGAAGGGCCTCAGTGCCAACCATTAACCAGCTGGTCCGCAAGGGCCGTCACGACAAGCCGGCGAAGACCAAGACCGCGGCTCTGAAAGAGAGCCCGCAACGTCGCGGCGTGTGCACCCGCGTGTACACCACGACCCCGAAGAAGCCGAACTCGGCGCTGCGGAAGGTCGCCCGTGTGCGGCTGACCACCGCCGTCGAGGTCACCGCCTACATCCCGGGTGAAGGCCACAACCTGCAGGAGCACTCGA
>NZ_CALLZT010000187.1:0-3571 GCF_937858515.1 uncultured Gordonia sp.
GCACGCGGCACACCACCAGGCTACACCCTCAACGACCTTAACTGAACGGTATTGGCCTTAACCGGCGAAGGGGGGTGGGTTACAGGTTGATGAGGCGGGGGGCGTGGGACTGTTCGCCGATCAGGGCGCCGGCCTCGCGGGTGAGGGCGCGGGAGGAACCCAGGAGGGCGTCGAGCATGTGTGCGCGCCGGATGTGACGGTGCAGGGAGTGCTCGGCGGTGAAACCGATTCCGCCGTGCACCTGCTGGGTGTGCCGGCAGGTGATCAGCGCCGCCCGGCCCGCGGCCGCCTTGGCGAGCAGTGCCCGTAGCAGTGAATCATCATGGGGGACAGTGGAGTCCGTGTGCAGGTCGACGGTGGCCGCAGTCAGTGTGGCTTCGGCGCCTTCGATGGCGACCAGGGTTTCGGCCAGACGGTGGCGGACCGCTTGGAAGGATGCGATCGGTTTGCCGAACTGGGTGCGGTCGAGGGCGTGGGTGCGGGCGAGCGTGAGCATCGCCCGGCTCGAGCCCACCAGCCACCAGCCCAGCGCGATCCGCCCGCGGATGAGGGCGTCTTTCGGCAGTGGGCCTGGATCTGTTTGCGACAGTGGAAGTTCCGGGTCGAGGGCAGGGCTCGCGGTGTCGGTGCCGCGGTGCCAGCGCAGCCACAGGTCGCCGGTCATCGGCAAGGGATATTCGGTTGCTGACCGCTCGGTGCCGAGCACATCGTTGATGATCGAGGCGTGGCAACCGGTCTCGCCGAGCAGCCGGAACACCAAAGGGATGGCGACTTCCGGGATCTCGGCGAGCATGTCCTGCCAGCCGAGGTCGTCGAGGGCAACGTCGAGTGCGGGACCGGTGTGCTCGGCCATCGTGGCGCGCAGGGAGTCGGTGAGCAGGGCGATATCGGAGCCCTCTACAGTGCGGCCGTCCACTACGAGTCCTTTCCCATCATGATTCTTTGCCCCGTCATGATTCTTTACCCCATCATTGTTCTTTACCAAGGTCGAGAAGCCGGCGCGCGATGATGTTGCGCTGGATCTCGGCGGTGCCGCCGTAGATGGTGGCGGCCTTGGAGTACAGGTATTCCGACCGCAGCACCGGGTCGGTCCATTCGATGGCGCCGGGCACCAGGTCACGGTAGGTGTCGAACAATTGCTGCTCGGCCGTGGACAACAACACCTTGTCGATGGAGGTTTCGGGGCCGACGCGGCCGGTCTCGGCGAGTGCGCGCTGGGTGATATGCGAGCGGCAGCGCGCGGTATACACCGCCAGGTAGGCCGCACCGAGATCGAGATCGTCTGCCTCGTCGGACTTTCCGGCCAGGCCGTCGAGCGTGGCGAGCAGGTAGGCGATGCGGTGCCAGAAGCACGTGGACCGCTCGTAGGGGAGCAGGTCCATCGCCAGCTTCCAGCCGTCGCCCGGCTGCCCGAGCATCCGGTCGGCGGGTACGACGACGTCGTCGAAATAGACTTCGGCGAACTCGTCGACGTCGTGCATCGTGCGCAGCGGCCGGACCGTGATACCGGGGGTGTCCATGTCGACGAAGAACGCGGTGATGCCCGCATGGCCGGGGGCCGTGCGGGTGAGCAGAACACACCGGGATGCATACTGCGCCAGGCTCGTCCAGACTTTCTGGCCGTTGATCACCCAGTTATCACCGCGCTGCTCGGCACGCGTGGTCAGGGACGCGAGGTCGCTGCCCGAGCCGGGTTCGGAGAAGCCCTGGCACCACTGTTCGGTGCCGTCGAGCAGCCGCGGCACCATGTCGGCCGCGAGTTCGGGGCGGGCGTAGGAGATCATCGTCGGTGCGAGCACCTCGATCATCGAGTAGATGCCGGGTTCGGCGAGGAAGCGGGTGGCCACCTCCTCGCCGAGGATCGCCCGCAGCACGGCCGGACCGCCGAGGCCCCCGACTTCGGCGGGCCAGCCGTACCGCATCCAGCCCGCGTCGAAGAGGGCCTTGCGGACGCGGGAGAGCTGGGCGACTTGGGCGTCGAAGGAGTGGTCGGCACCTGGGCTGAGGTCGTGGGTGTCGAGCCAGGAGACGAGTTTGGCGCGGAACTCGTCGGCCTCGATCACGGTGCGGCGGTGAGGTCGACGACGTGGGGGCGGCCGGAGTTGTGTTCGCCGTTGCGGCGGATGAACGTCATCGAGCGGGTGGCCAGGCGCCAGCCGTCGGCGGTACGGCGGTAGGTATCGGAGTAGTAGCCGATGCGGATGTCGGACTGGGTGTGGTCGACGAACTGTAGCGGCTGGGTTCCGGTGGCGTCGTTGATGATTCCCGAGTCGTCGGGCTCACCGAACTCGATGTGCGCGGTACCGGTCATGAACAGGCCCTTGGGGGCCACTGCTACCAGAGCGGGGAACTGGTCGAGCGGGTACACGTCGCCGAAGGCGCTGTAGGTGCCGTCGGGGGTGAATACCGAAACCACCCCGTCCACATCACCTTTGGTCATGGTGACCGCGTATTTGGCCAGCAGCTGGCCGATTTCGACGATGTCGTCGGTGCGCTCACTTGTTGACATAGACCTGTCCTCCCTTCATGACGAAACGAACATCCTGGGTGACAGTCATGTCGTCCAGGGGATTGCCGGGTACGGCGATGATGTCGGCCAGCAGTCCCTCGGCCAGGCGGCCGCGGTCGGTGACCTGGATGAGCTCGGCCGCTACGACGGTGGCCGCGCGCAGCACGGCCGCATTCGACATGCCGCGGGAGACGAGCGCGACGAGTTCGTCGGCGTTTTTGCCGTGCGGGATGGCCGGCGCATCGGTGCCGACGGCGATCTTGACCCCGGCGTCGTAGGCCTTCTTCACCGAAATACGGGCCCTGGGAAACATTTCCGCGGCCTTGGCCTGCAGTTCGGGGGCGGCGTGCGAGGTGTCCATCGCGTCGGCCAGGCGGGTGGTGGGCACCAGGAAGGTGTCGTTGTCCACCAGCATCTGTATCGCCTCGTCGTCGATCAGGAAGCCGTGCTCGATGCAGTCGATGCCCGCCCGGATCGCCTGTTTGACCGCTTCGGCGCCGTGCGTGTGCGAGGCCACCCGCAGCCCGCGACGATGGGCCTCGTCGACGATGGCGCACAGCTCGTCGAACGAATAGTGCTGTGCACCAGGGGAACCGGTCATCGACATGACGCCACCGGAGACGCACACCTTGATGAGCTGCGCGCCGTACTTGATCTGGTAGCGCACCGCCTTGCGGACCTCGTCGACACCGTTGGCGATGCCCTCCTCGAGGGTGAGGTCCATGATGCCGGGGGCGAACGCGGCGAACATCGTCGGATCGAGATGTCCGCCGGTGGGGGTGATGGCGTGCCCGGCGGGCACGATGCGCGGGCCGTCGATCCAGCCGGCGTCGATGGCCTTGCCGAGCGCCACGTCGAGCAGATAGCCGCCGGTCTTGACAAACAGCCCGAGGTTGCGGACGGTGGTGAATCCGGCCCGCAGGGTGCGCCGGGCGTTGCCGACGGCGCGCAGGACGCGGGTGGGCGGATCGTTCTGGACCGACGACATGGGTGGACGCTCACCGCGCCCGCCCATCAGGAGATTGACCTCCATGTCCATCAGCCCGGGCAGCAGGATGTTGT